>JANPJI010000198.1:0-2621 GCA_031425425.1 Rubricoccaceae bacterium | reverse complement strand
CGCGCCCGGCCGCCCGGCCCTCATCGTCCACGGCGGGGTGTGGGACATCCCGGACGGCGAACGGGTGGCGCACCGCCACGGCGTCGCCATCGCGCTCGGGCACGGGCGGCGCATCCTGGAGCGCGGCGGGAGCGCCCTCGTCGCCGCCGAGGCGGCCGTCGTCGCCCTCGAAGCGCACCCGGCCTTCGACGCCGGCCGCGGCTCCGTGCTGGACCGCGACGGCCAGCCCCAGCTCGACGCCGGGATGATGTGCGGCGCGACGCTCCTCTGGGGGGCCGTCGCGGGCGTCCGCTCCCTCGACCACCCCGTCCGCGCCGCCCGACTGCTCCTCGACGACGAGGCCGCGCGTGCTGCGGGCGTGGAGCCGTACGGCGCGCGCCTGCTCGTCGGCGAGGGGGCGGAGCGGTTCGCGGCCGAGGCGGGCCTGCCGCACGTCGCGCCGGAGCACCTCGTCGTGGAGCGCGAGCGGGAGCGGTTCGAGCGCCTCGTCGCCGATCCGGACTTCCACCCGAGCCGCGCCATCGCCGGCAGCCGCCCACCGGACGCGCCGCGCGGGACGGTCGGCGCGGTCGCGCTCGACGCCGACGGGCACCTCGCCGTGGCGATCTCGACCGGCGGGACACCCTGCGCGCGGCCGGGGCGCGTCGGCGACTCGCCTCTCGTCGGATCGGGCTTCTACGCCGACGGCATGGCCGCGCTGTGCGCGACGGGCTGGGGCGAGGCCATCGCGACGGTCCAGCTCTGCACGCGCGCGGCGCTGCGGATCGAGGCCGGCGAGGGTCCCGCCGAGGCCGCGGAGGCGGCGCTGAGGCACATGCGGGACGGTGTCCGCTGGCCGGGCACCGCCCCGGCCTCGGGCGGGCTCATCGCCCTCCGCGCCGACGGCACGGCCGGCTGGGCGTTTACGACGCCGCGAATGGCGCGCGGCGGCTGGGCCGCGGGCTCCGAGCCGTGGGTCGAGGTGTGAGCGCGTGCCGGGAGGGGGCGGAGTCCGGCGTCATCGCCGGTGCTGCTCGTTGCCCACGTCTGCTCCGCACTCGGCGGCTCACCACGCCGCGCGGCGCGGGGTAGGCCAGCGGCGGCCGTCGGCGCTCGGCGCGGCCGGAGCAGCGGCTGGAGCAGCGGCCGTCGCCGCCGGTGCGGCCTGCGGATCGCGGACGACGAACGCCTCGCCGCGTCCGCGCCGCGGCGGTGCCGGGGCGCTCGGAGCCGCCGACGGTGCAGCGGCAGGGGCCGTGCGCGGGGTCCGCGGCGACGGGAACGAGGCCCCGCGTGTGGCCGACGGTGGCCCGGCGGAGGCGTATGCCGGGCCCGCGCCCGTGACGTCCGTGCCCTGGAAGTAGAACGCCAGGATTTCCGTGTACGACCGCCCGGCGCGGGCCTGCCCGCGCGCGCCGTACTGGCTCATGCCGACCCCGTGGCCGAAGCCGCCGCCGTCGAACACGTACTGCCCGCCCTGCAGCGAGACGCGGAACTTGGTGCTGCGGACGGTCCGCCACCCGAGCGAGCCGTTGACGATCGTCCGGAAGTCCGACCCTGAGACGGTTTCCTGGCGCGCGCCGACGAGGTGGACGCGAACGGCGCGGCCCTCGCGCGTGCTCTCGGTCACGTACACGCCCGACACCTGTCCGCCGTTGCGCCGTGAGAGCGCTCCGTGGACACGCGCCGCGTCGGCGGTCGTGCGCCACGAGTGGTCCGGCGCGCCGGCGTCGTACGGGTCCGGCACGCCGCGGAGGTAGGGAACGGGCGTCGTGCCCCAGACGGCCTCGTTGTCGGCCGTGTGGCCGCCCGACGACGACGAGTAGACCGCCTCGGCGGGCGCGCCGCGGTAGGTCAGGATTTGGCCGCGCGTCTCGGCCTCGCCCCTCGCCGACGTCGGCGTGACGACGCCTGCGCCGCGGTACACCTGCGAGCGCTGGTCGTCGTCGAGGTCGTACGGCCGCCGCGGTGCTGCGCTCCGCGCCGCATACGTCCGCGCCAGCACGGCCTGCGCCTTGACGCCTTCGATCTCGGAGAAGCCGTACTCGCTCGCGACGACGCTCGCCACGTAGTCCGGCATCGGCACGTGGTTCACGACGACGAGTTGCGACCCGACGCCGAGCGCGACGATCCGGCCGGTGACGTCGACCGCGGCGCGCCCGCCGGTGACGTGGATGCGGCCCGCCGGGCCGTCCGGCGCGAGTTCGACCGTCTGCCCCTCGGCGTCGAGGCCGGCTCCGCCGATGCGGACGCCCGCCCCGCGCCGCGAGATCTGCGCCGCCGCGCCGGGCGAGAGGCGCCCGACCGCTCGGCCGTCTACGGTGACCGTCGCGGGTCCGCGGACCGACACGGCATCCGGCGATGCCGCGCCGAAGAGGCGCACGCGGACGGGTGCCTCGGCCTGCGCGTGCGCCGCCGACGACAGGGCGAGCGCAGCGAAGGCGACGACGGCGAGCAAGCAGAGCAGGCGCAACGGACGCATTCGGGCGCGACGAGTGGGGAGACGATATCGCCCGCAGGTCGGCTCGCTGAACAGCTCGCCGGAAGAACGGAACGCCGGGGCTACAAACTGAGGCGGTCGCGGAGGTCGCGGGAGCGCGTGCGGCTGGCCACCACTTCCAGGCCGCCGTCGAGGACGAGCT
>JANPJI010000197.1:0-6463 GCA_031425425.1 Rubricoccaceae bacterium | reverse complement strand
GAGCGGGCCCGCGGGGCCGTCCGGGCTGTTGAGGAACGCCGCGGCAGCAACGGCGGCCAGCACAGCCGCTGCTACCACAGCGACGCGCCACACCGGACGTTGGGTCCGCGGGGCAGCACCGGCCGCCTGGCGGTCCGGGGCGCCGGCGCGACGCGTCGGGGCGTCGCGTGCGGCAGCGAGGGCCGAGGCGACGATCTCGGGCGGGCAGTCGGTGCGGTCGAGGCACGCGAGGAGGTCGCCGAGGCCGCCGCCGTCGTCTGCGAGGGCCGCTTCGGCTGCGCACGCCGCGCACGTCGCCGCATGCGCATCGAGGCGCTCGGCGGCGCCAGGCCGGCCGTCGGCGACCGCGTCGACGAGGCGGTCGATGTGGGGGCAGAAGATGCCCGCGGGTGGAGTCATGGGCATGGGACGAGGTCGGGGACCGACGTCTGGAGCGCCGTCCGGAGGCGGGTGCGGGCGCGGTGGAGGTACACCTTGACCGTCGTGAGCGGGAGCGAGAGCGCCTCGGCGATCTCGTCGTAGGCGAGCCCCTCGACGTCGCGGAGGACGACGAGCGAGCGGAACGGCTCGCCGAGCGAGTCGAGGGCCTGGGCGATGCCGAGGCGCAGGTCGCCCGCCTCTGCATCGGCGTCGGGAAGGGCGTCGGCGCACGCCGGATCCAGCTCGACGTCGGCCGCGACAGGCTGCGGACGAACCTTGCGGCGGCGCACGAGGTCGAGCGCGGCGTTGCGCCCGACGCGGGCCGCCCAGGCGCGCTGCCGCTCGGCGGGGACCGCCGCGCCGTGCCGCCACAGCTTGACGAGAGCGTCCTGCGTCGCGTCGGCGGCGTCGTCTGCCGTGCCGGTCACGCGGAGGGCGACGCGGTACACGAGGTCGGCGTGGAGACGGACGAGGGCGTCGGGCGACATAACTGCGGGCGGTGTCACATCCCGGACGGGCGCCGCGCCCGGCAGGTTACACCAGCCCCGCTCAGCTACGGACGGGTCGGCTGTCGAGCATCCGCCACGGCTCGCCGGGACCCAGCCGGGCCGCGAGCACGACCGGCCCGAGCGACGGGCGAATCTGGCCGGTCCACCGCGCCCCGCTGCGCCGGAGCGTCGACCGGAGGACGGTCCCCTCGAACAGGGCCACCTCGGCCGCGCCGTCCACCTCGGCCGACACGGCGGCCGAGCGGTTGCGGGCGAACACATCGGGCGCGCTCCAGACGCGGAACCGGACGCCCTGCTCGACGCGCCACGCCGGTCCGTCGGGTGCGGCCGTGACGCTCGACATCAGGTCGAGCCGTGCGCCGGCGGCGGCGAGTGGAGTGGCGAGGCACCCGCCGGTGGGCCAGCGCCGCGCGATGGCATCGTCCGCACTGAGAGGCGCGGCGAGCAGTTGCCAGCGCGGGTCCTCGGGCAGGTGCGTCCGCACGAACTCGTCAGGCGGCACGTCGAACCACGCCGAGAGCGTGGGGGAGTTGGCGGCCCACGTCGGGTCCGAGAGCGTCCACCGCCCGTCGACGCGGGCGGCGACCCACATGTGGAGGCCGTCCGGCGCGACGGCCGCGACGCCTGTCGGCGGCGTCGCCCACCCGCCCACGGCGACGGCCTCGATCCCGAGGCGGCCGGCAAGAGCGACGACGAGGCGCGCGATGCCCTCGCAAACGCCCGCCTTTGTCGCGAGCACCACGTCGGGGGCCTGGCTCGGCCGCGGGCCTGTGAGCGCCGCGTGGTCGTACGTGACGTGTGTCGCCGCCCAGGTGTACGCGGCCCGGAGCCGGGTCGACTCGCTGCGGGCGGTCCGGCTGAGGTGCGCCGCGAGGGCGTCTAGTGAGCGCTCGTCGTATGGGTCCGAGGTGCCAGCGCGGCGGTCGAGGTCGGACCAGTTCTGCCCGCGCAGCGGGGCCGGACACGTCTGGGCACTCGCCGCTGCAGCGGACCCGAGCAGGAGGGCGGTCAGAGCGATCAGGCGCACGGGACACGAAGCGGTGACGACCGGGTATCGCCCGGCGTGCCGCGGCTCATGCCCGACGTCGTTCACGCGCGGACGACGGAATGCGGC
This sequence comes from Rubricoccaceae bacterium, assembly GCA_031425425.1. Lineage (GTDB taxonomy): Bacteria > Bacteroidota > Rhodothermia > Rhodothermales > Rubricoccaceae > DASVSE01. The sequence goes on along the minus strand of JANPJI010000197.1, from coordinate 4,420 downwards.
CGTCCCCTCCAGAGCGCCCGCTAGCGCCCCACGACGGCGATCCGCTGCGTCGCAGCCGTGCGGTCGCCGGTCGCCACGACGGTGTACAGCCCCGCCGCGAGGCGGCCGGTGTCGACGCGGAGCCGGAGCGCGCCCGCCGGCATCTCGCCGTCCGCGACCACGGCGACGGTCCGCCCGAGCGCGTCCACGACGCGGACGGTGACGGGCTGCGCTCGGTCGAGCGTCAGGGTGAGCGACGCCGAGCCCCTCGCCGGGTTGGGCGACGGAGCGGAAAGCGCGAACGCCGCGGCGTCGATGTCACTCTCGCCTGCCGTGACCGAGAGGAGGTCCACGTACAGTGTGCCGACGGGCCGGACGCTGCCGTCGACGAGGAAGGGATCCGTCTGGATGAGGGCGATGGGCTCGCGCGGCTGCGTGTCCGCATTCGCTGCTGTGTAGGTCAGGCCGCTGTCCGTGCCGGAGTCGTAGGTGAAGAGGACGACCTCGTGGGACGCCCACGCGCCGCCCGGGCGCAGGTCGAGGCCGTGGACGCCCACGAACCAGTCCGGGCTCGGGGCCACCATCGTCACGACCGAGAGGAGAGAGGCGGCCTCGGTCGCGGTGACGGTCACCTCGGCTGCTCCCGGCGAGACGGGAATGTCTGGCCCGACGAAGGTCTCGGCGGCGTGGCCGGCCGCGCGGAAGGCCAGCGCCTCAGAGACGAGCAGGGCGGTCTGGCCGCGCTCTGCCATCGCTTCCATCCCGGCCGTCGCGGTTCCGCCGGGCTCCCACAGCGAGACGCCCGCGTCGTGCGACGCCCCGACGAGCGGGGACCAGTGAGCGTTGACTGGAAACATGGACGGGAAGGCCGCGGCGCTCCACGTCGCCTCGAAGCGGACCCGGTACGTGGCCGTCTCCTGCGCCGAGGCGGCCGAAGCGATGAGGACGGTCAGGAGCAGCAGGCCGCGCATCGGTTCAGGGGCATCGGGATGGAAACGTACGTCATCGATGGGTGGACGCTGCCACGGGGCACGGTCTTACCCCAGCGCCCGGGCGAGTTCCGCCGCCGCCCGGCCCGCCGCCACGGTATAGTCGGAGCCCGCCGAGGCGTAGAGCACGCTCCGGCCGGCGTTGACGAGGAGTGGCCCGCCGGCGTTGGCCGCGAGCACGTCGTCGATGCTCCCGCCCTGCGCTCCGATCCCCGGTACGAGGAAGGAAATGTCCGGGTGCGCCTCGCGGAGCTGCGCGAGCACGGCGGGGCGCGTCGCCCCGACCACGAACCCGACCTCGCCGGGCGTGCCCGCCGCGGCGTCGACTGCCATCCGGGCGACGTGCCGGTAGAGCGGCTCACCGCTGACGGTCAGCGCTTGCAGATCGTCAGCGCGAGGGTTCGAGGTGGCGACGAGCACGAAGGCGCAGCGGTCGGCGTGGGACAAAAACGGGGTGAGGCTGTCGCGGCCCATGTACGGCGCGACCGTCGCGGCGTCCCCGCCGAGGTGCGAGAAGAGCGCCTCGGCGTAGAGCCGGCCCGTGTTGCCGATGTCGCCGCGCTTGCCGTCAAGCACCAGAAGCCGGCCGGAGTCTTGGACGTGGGCGCAGACGTCGGCGAGGGCATGCCAGCCATCCGGACCGAGGGCCTCGAAGAACGCGAGGTTTGGCTTGAAGGCCGCAGCAACGTCACTGGTTGAATCCGTTATTGCATTACAAAATAAAACAACCCCGGTTGCATTGCGGGGGAGACCATCCGGCAGCCGGCCGAGGTCCGGGTCGAGTCCGATGCACAACACGGACCCCGCATCGCGAACGGCTGCGCCGAGGCGCGCGGAAAAGGGGAGAGGAGGCCGCATCGAAGCGCAGACGGTGGGTCTGTGAAGGTCGCGCTCCGACACGGCCTCCGCGCCAGAACCCTGACCGCGGTCCGTAGTTTGACCTCAGAAGCGCTTCCACCCGACCAGCCCCCGCTCCGCCATGTCCGTCTTGTCCACAATGAAGGGCGTCTCGGCCCGCGACCAGCAGATGATCCGCGAGGCCGAGACGATGCTCGGCCCCGAGCCTGACTCGATGGGGTTCATGAAGAACCTCTTCTGGGGACGCGTCCGCGAGGACCTCGTCTTCCCGTACCCCGAGGTCTCGAAGGCCGAGACGGCCAAGACCGAGGCGCTCCTCGCAGAACTCAACGCGTACCTGGACACTGAGCACCCCTCGGTCGAGATCGACCAGGAGCAGTACACGCCGGACTGGGTCATCAAGCGCCTGTTCGACATGGGCGTGATGGGCATGACGGTCCCGGAGCAGTTTGGCGGCCTCGGCCTGAGCGTGGCGAGCTACAACCGCGTCCTGGAGGCCATCGGCCGTCGCTGCGGCTCCACCGCCGTCATGGTCTCGGCGCACCAGTCGATCGGCTGCAAGGCGCTCATGCTGTTCGGGACGCCCGAGCAGAAGGACCGCTTCCTGCCGAAGGTGGCGCGCGAGTACCTCTCGGGCTTCTGCCTCTCCGAGCCGCAGGTCGGCTCCGACGCCGCCGGCCAAGAGACGACCTGCGAGTGGCGCGAGGACGAGGGCGTGTTCGTCCTCAACGGCGAGAAGAAGTGGATCACCTCGGGCGCGCTCTCGGGCCTGCTCACGGTGATGGCCAACCAGATGGTCGTTGACCCCAAGACGGGCAAGGAGAAGAAGGGTGTCACGGCGCTCATGGTCACGCCGGACATGCCGGGCGTCACGTTCTTCCAGAAGAACCGCTCCAAGACGGGCATCCGCGGGACGTGGCAGGCGCGCATCCGCTTCGAGAACGTCCGCGTGCCGAAGGACATGCTGCTGCACCGCGAGGGCCAGGGCCTCAAGGTCGCCCTGACGTGCCTCAACTACGGCCGCTGCACACTCTCGGCCGGCGTCTCGGGCGCGGCCAAGCAGGCCGCCGAGCAGGCGACGAAGTGGGTCCAGACCCGCCACCAGTTCAACCGGCCCCTCGCCGACTTCGAACTCGTCCAGCAGCGCGTCGCCCTCATGCACGCGACCGTCTTCGCGATGGACGCGATGCTCTACATGACGTGCGGCATGCTGGACCGCCACGACGCCGACATCATGGTCGAGACGGCCGCCTGCAAGTACTTCTGCTCCGAAGAAGGCTGGGTCGTGATCGATGCCGCGATGCAGATCATGGGCGGCGAGGGCTACGTGACCGAGAACGAGTTCGAGCGCCTCTGGCGCGACAACCGCATCCACCGCATCGTCGAGGGCTCGAACGAGGTCATGCAGTCGTTCATCTTCGCCTACGGCGGCAAGCAACTCGCCGAGCACATGCTGGGCGTGCTCAACACGGTCCAGTGGGACGACGAGGCGACGTTCCAGGAGAACCTCGGCCGCATCCTCGGCGGCGCGTTCAAGCCGGCGACGATCCGGGCCGGCGCGCCGCTCGCCACCGAGATTTTCCTCGGCCGCAAGGTCAAGGCACCGGCCCTCGGCCGGCTCCACCCGACCCTCCAGTCGTTCGCCGACCGCCTCGCGGAGCACGTCCGCACGCACACGCGCGAGTTCAAGCTCGCCTCGAAGCGGATGGAGGAGGAGATCGTGACCGCACAGGCAACGCAGGCGCGCCTCGCGGACTCCGCGACGCAGATGTTCGCCTGGGCCTGCGTCCTTTCGAAGCTGGACCAGATGATCGCCGAGGGCGCGAGCGGAACCGACTGGGAGCACGCCCGCACGGCCGGCCTCCACTTCATGGACCTTGCCCACGAGCGGATCACACGCAACGTCCGCGAGCTGAACCGCAACCCGGACGCTTCGATGCGCCGCGCCGCCGCCGCTGCCTTTGCGTGGACGGAGACGCTCCCGAACGCGGATTTCTACATCCACGAGTCGTCCCCCACGGCGAAGGGCACGGGGCACGCCGTCTCGGAGGCGTTCATCAAGCAGTTCCCGGAAAGCGGCGCGCCGTACGTGCCGGATGCGGCGGCCGGCGACGGGGCCAGCGTCCAGGCGGCGCGGGCCTAGTTCTGCTCCGGACCGTCGAGGTCTGTTCGTGCGGCGCGCTCCGGTCTGGCCGGAGCGCGCCGCTCTGCGGAGCGGGCGTCGGCGAGACGCTGCGCCGCGGCGACGCGTCGACGGCGGAAGCCCTCGCCCGCCAGGCCCTCACGCTCCGACGGCAGGCCGGCGACCGCCCCGGCAGTGCGGAGGCCCAGAATGTTGTCGGCGCGGCCCTCGCGCGGCGTGGGCGCACGGCCGACGCCCTCCGGATGCTCGAGTCGTCCGCCGCCTCGCTGCGTGCCACCGTGGGGCCAGACGAGCCTCGGACCGTCGCCACGGTGCAGCGCCTCGCCGACGTCCGCACCGCAGAGCGGCGCGCGCCCGCCCCGCCGGTGGGCGCCCCGCGGACAACCGCGGGTGGTCCGCCGCGGGACAAGGCCCGCGCCGCCGGGGCGCGGGCCCCCGCGCCGGCCCCCCC
>JANPJI010000196.1:0-4628 GCA_031425425.1 Rubricoccaceae bacterium | reverse complement strand
CGACCGCCGGCGGCCCCTCCGCCGTCCGGTAGCGCTCGAAGCGGTACGCGCCGAGGCGCGCGCCCTCGACGAGCGCCTCAGCGATCTCAGCGTCCGCCTCGTCGGGCAGAGCGAGCACGACGCGGCGCGCGTGGACGGCCTGCGCCGCCTGCACGCCCTGGGCCGCCGCGACACGCCATCCGTCGAGCCCCTCCCCTGCCACAACGACGACGAGCCGCTTCGGACCCGCCCCGTCGCGCTGGACCGTCACGGATTGCTTCGAGACGCGCGCGTCGGCGAGAGCGCTCTGAAACGGGACACCGAACGCCTGGGCGAAGGCCTGGCCGTCGTCGCGGATGGCCAGCACGAGAGCGTCGGCGTCGAGGGCGTCGAGCGGGCCGGAGACGAGGTCGGTCATCGGGAAATGTGGGATGAAGGGATGTGGGATGGGCCGAGAATGGGTCTGCTGGCGCGCTCTAGTCGTCTGCTTCTCCTCTATCCCGCATCCCGCCGCTACAGGCGGCCCTGGAACTGGGCGAGGAGGGCGAGGTCGGCGTCGGAGAGGTCGGCGTCGTCGGACGCCGCGGCGGAGCCGGGCGCGGCCATGACGTGCGCCGGGGCCGAGTCCACGACGTCGTTGAGGAGGCGCTTGAGCTGGGCACCGGCGACATACGCGCCCGAGGCGTTGGCGTGGCCGCCGCCGCCGAAGTGGTTGGCCCAGCCGTTGATGGGGCAGTCGCCCTTGGAGCGGAACGACAGCTTGACGCCGGAGGGCAGTTCGAGGAAGATGGCGGCCGCGACGACCCCGTCGAGCGAGAGCGCGTAGTTGACGAGGCCCTCGGTCTCGTCGAAGAAGGCCCCCGTCTGGCGGATCGTGGCCTGGGTGACCAGGATCGTCGCGAAGCGGCCGTCGTAGTGCGTCTGGATCGTCGCGAGGGCGGCGGCGAGCAGGCGCAGGCTCGCGAGGCTGCGCCCGTCGAAGAGGGCCACGTGGATGGGCTCCGGGCGGAGGTCGCCGCGCGCGAGGATGTCGGCCACGATGGCGTGCGTCCGCGGGGTCGTCGCGCCGTAGCGGAAAGAGCCCGTGTCGGTCATGATGCCGACGTACAGGGCCGTCGCGACGGCCCGGTCGATGAGCGCCGGGTCGATGCCGGCGACGAGGTCGTAGACGATCTCCGACGCCGCCGAGGCGTGCGTCCGCACGCACGACAGCGTGAACCAGCGCTCGGGGTCCGGGTGGTGGTCCACGAGCAGCACGGGCCGGCCGGACTGCGCGAAGAGGTCCCCGACGGGGCCGAGGCGGTGGCGCACGTTGGCGTCGAGCACGACGAGCGCGTCGGCCTCGGCGACGGCCGTCGCCTGGGCGAGGTTGCCGCTCTCGTAGAGCTGCACGAGCCCCGCGGGCTGCTCCTCGACGAGCCAGTCCATCGTCCGCGGGACGGCGTCGGTGTTGAGGATCAGGACGGTCTTGCCGGCGGCCATGAGGGCGCGGGCGAGGGCGATCTCGGAGCCGATGGCGTCGCCGTCGGGCCGCAGGTGCGTCGTCATCACGACTCGCTCGGCCGCGACGAGCGCCGACCGGATGGCGGCGAGGTCGGGCGAGTCGTCCACTGCCGCCGCGGCGGCGGGCGGGGTTTCCGGGGGCGTGGGCATCGGCGGTCTGTGCGAGGGCCGGCAAGCTACCGACGCGCGCCCTGCCTCCGGTCGGGGCCAGGCGCGGTCAGCTCGCCGGCCGACCCTCGTCGCGCATCCCGGCGAGCGCGCGCAGGTCGACCGTCTTGAACGCGCTCTGGATCTGCTCCGCCGTCACGTTCTGGCCAGACGCGGCGACGAGGAACCGGTCGGCCACAATGGCCTGCATCTCGCCCGACCGCGAGGCGGTGTTGTACTTCTCGTGGCCGGGGAAGCCGCCGATGTCGCGCGTCCGCTCCGTCTCGGTGTCCGTCTCGCGGTCGACGGACATCACGGACCACGCCGCGCCGAACATCATCGCCGTCTGGACCCCGCCCATGTCCGTGATCGTGACCGTGAGGCGGGCGTCGCCGTCGCCGGCATAGGTCGCCTCGGCGGTGGACACGTTGAACTCGCCCATGCCCTGGCGCGCGCCCTCGGCGGCCGTCCGCGGGAGGCCGGCGGCGGTCTCGGGGAGCATCGCCTTGAGGCGGCGGAAGTCGACCGGCTCGGCCGGAGGCTGCGCCGCAGCCCCTTCCATGCGCTCGCCCAGCTCCTGGAGGCTCTGGACGGCCTGCCCGGCCTGCCGCGCCTGGTCGAACAGGCCGGGCTCGGCGGGGGCGTCGCCGCCGCAGCCGGCGAGGGTGCAGCCAAATAGGACGAGTGCTGCGAGGCGCATCGGCGGAGGGGGCGGGTGTCCCCTCCCCTGCGTCAGCCGCCGCCGGGCAGGGCAGAGAGGTCGACGGTCTGGACGAACACGTCCAGCAGGTCGAGTCCGACGCGGCTCCCGGTCGCCTCGACGAAGTAGCGGCCGCCGACAGAGACCAGGACACTGGCTTGCGTCGGCGTCTCGGACCGGCGGACGGGCCGGCCGGCGAGTTGGCCCGTCGGCGGGGCGGCGAGGCCCATCAGGGCGGCCCCCTCGGCGCTGCCGACGTCCAGCACGAGAAGCGTGACGGCCTGCGGGCCGGTCCCGTAGGTCCCCTCGGCGCGCGCGATCGTGAGGCCCATCGCGCTGTCCTGCTCGGCGACGACGGCCGTCCGCGGCAGGTCGCCGACCTGCGACGGGAGCAGCGCCTGGAGCGTCGCGGCCGGGACGGTCGGCGTCGCCAGCGCCGACGGAGCCGGCACCGCACCGGGCGAAGCGGCGGGCACCGCGGAGGGCGAAGCCGGCGGGTCCTGGCAGGCGGCGAGCGAGAGCGCGAACGAGACGAGGGCGAGGCGAGACGTCATAGGTTCGGGTTCACCCGACGGGGCGAGGCGGGGGGACGTTCGGGCGCGAAGATGATCCGCGGCCCGCGGTCGTACGTGAAGTAGTTGTAGACCCACGAGAACAGCACGGCGACGCGGTTGCGGAAGCCGGCGAGCGCCAGCACGTGGACGACGAGCCAGCCCAGCCACGCGAGCAGCCCGCGCATCGTGAAGCCGCTCGGGAGCTGCAAGATCGCCGCGTTGCGCCCGATCGTCGCCATCATGCCGAGGTCGCGGTAGCGGAACGGGCGCGGCGCGTGTCCTGCCGCGATGGCGCGCATCTGCGTGGCCGCGTGGCGGCCTTGCTGGATCGCCACCTGCGCGACCTGCGGGTACAGCGCCCCCGCGGCGTCGGTCGCCCCAGCGAGGTCGCCCACGACGAACACCTCCGGGTGCCCGGGGATGCGCAGCGCGTCGTCCACGACGATGCGCCCGCCGCGGGTGGTCGCGACGCCGAGCGTCTCGGCGAGCGGGACGGCCCGGATGCCGGCCGCCCACACGGTCGTCCGCGCCGGGATCCACGACCCGTCGTCCAGGCCCACGCCGTCCGGCGTGACCTGCGTGACGTGGACGTTCAGGCGAACCTCGACGCCCCGCGTTTCGAGCTTCCGGCGCGTGTACACCCGCAGTTCCTCGGCATAGGCGTCCATCACGAAGTCGCCGCCCTCGACGAGGATCACGCGCGCGAGGCCGTCCACGTCGAGGCCGCGGAAGTCGTGGGCGAGCACGCGCTGGAACAGCTCGTGGAGCGCGCCCGCCGTCTCGACACCCGTCGCGCCGCCGCCGACGACCACGACGGTCGTCGCGCCGGCCTCGGCGAGGGCCGGGTTGCGGTTGGCCGCCTCGAACTCGCGCAGGATGTGGCTCCGCAGCTGGATGGCCTCCTCGGCGCTCTTGAGCGGGAAGGCGTGCGCCTCGGCCCCGTCGACGCCGAAGTAGGCCGTCGTGGCCCCGGCGGCGAGCACGAGGACGTCGTACGGCACCGGAAGGCCCTCGTCCAGCCGCACGAGGCGCGCCTCGAAGTCCACCCCGACGACCGTTCCGAGGCGGAAGTCCACGTTGTCCTGCTTCTGGAAGATGTGGCGCGCGGCCTGCGTCACGTCGGCCACGTCCAGCCCGGCCGTGGCGACCTGGTAGAGCAGCGGCTGGAACGTGTGGTAGTTGTGCCGGTCGATGAGCAGCACGTCCACGGGCTCGCGCTTGAGGGCTTGCACGCACTCGAGCCCGCCGTGGCCCACGCCGACCACGACGACGCGCGGGCGCGGGGCAAGGCCGTCCGCCGCGCGGGCGTTGTCGACGGAGTGGATGTGGAGGGCGGCAGCGGAGTCGTCCATGGCGCGCGTCGCGGCGGATGTGCTCGCTGTACGCCCTGTGTTGTTCACGGGTTGGCGGCGGGGCCGTGAAGAGACGCCCGCGCGCTGTCCGAGCCAGCAGGAAACACAGTGGACATGTGCAGATCTCGCGGAACCGCCCTGGATGCGCTTCCAGGAGCCATTTCCCAGGGTTTCCCCGACTTCGAGGCCGCAACCACTGACGCACCGCGGCGTACATGCCGCATTGCGTCAAACACACCAGGCGTCCGCGCCTCCCTCGATGAACCGCACCACCCTCGCCGCCTCCGCCGTGGCCGTCCTCCTCGTCCCCGTCTCGCTCGGCGCGCTGCTCTGGCGCGGCGCGCTCCGCGCCCACGACGTCGCGTTCGCCGTGGACCCGTTCGAGATCGACCT
>JANPJI010000195.1:0-3658 GCA_031425425.1 Rubricoccaceae bacterium | reverse complement strand
GAACAGGACGACGACGGCGAAGAGGAGGAGGGTCGCGAAGGACTTCATGCGAGGGGGGCCGGAGGGCGGCAGTGCGATCAGCAGGAGGCCGCGGCGGCGCGGCTAGGCGAAGGCGGGGACGGCCGGGCCGCCGCTCGTCTCGCGGACGATCAGCTGCGGGGCGAAGACGGTGTGGGCCACGGGCGTCTCGGGGTCGGCGAGGCGGCGGAGCAGCTTCTCGGTGGCCAGCTTGCCCATCTCGACCATCGGCTGAGCGAGCGTGGTGAGGCCGACGTACGCGGCGGAGGCGGTGTCGTCGAAGCCGACCATCTGGAGGTCGTCGGGCAGGCGCAGGCCGGCCTCGTGGGCGGCGCGGAGCGCGCCGAGCGCCATCACGTCGGCGGCGACGAAGACGGCGGTCGGCCGGCCGGCCGGGTCGCCGTCGAACCGTTCGAGGAGCGTCTTCATGCCGCAGTAGCCGGCGTAGCGCGTGTAGCCGTCCTGGTCCAGGTCCCACGTGGCCGGCACCACGAGGCGCTCGTCGAGGTCGAGGCCGGCCGCGGCGAGGGCGTCGGCGTAGCCAGCCCGGCGCTCGGCGGCGGGCACGGACGTCTCGACGGGCAGCACGAGCCCGATCCGCTCGTGGCCCTGCTCGGCGAGGTGACGGACGGCCTCGAACCCGCCGCGGCGGTTGTCGATCGAGACCGAGTCGAAGGCCTCGTGCGCCGAGTCCACGAGCACGACGGCGCGGCGGCTCGCCGTGAGGCGCCGCGCGCGCTCGGCCGTGATCGGGGTCGAGACGAGCAGCAGCCCGTCCGAGCGGCCCTTCTGGACGGCCCGCGCGAGTTGGCCGTCGACGCGGTCCAGCGTGCGGCTGGCGTAGACGAGCAGGTCGTAGGCGCTCTCGTCGAGGCGGTCCTGGATGCCGCGCAGCACCTCCATGAAGAAGAACGAGGTCATCATAGGCACGACGGCCGAGATGAGCTGCGTGTTCTGGCGGGCGAGGCTCTGGGCGCTCGCGTGCGGCTGGTAGCCCAGGTCCTCGGCGACGCGGAACACCCGGCTCCGCGTCGCCTGGGAGACGCGGGGGTGGTCGTTGAGCACGCGCGAGACGGTCGCGATGGAGACGCGCGCGCGGTCGGCGATGTCGTAGATCGTGACGGACACAGGGGCGGGGCGGGGCCTGCGGTGTGGAAGCGCTTCGTGAAAGCGCTTACAGGGCCAGCGGTGATGATAGGGACACACCGCGTCTCGGGTCAAGCCACTCCGCCGCATCTGTCAACCTTCACCGCGCGAGATGGCCTCGACAGCCCCCCGCAAGGCCATGAAAGGGCTTACACCGCCGGGCTCAAGCTCGGGCACATTGATTCGCCCTATGCTCCCTCCCTCATGCCGGCCGCGAGGCGCGTCGAACGGCGTGTCCTCTTCGGATGAACGGACCGACGTCGGCCTGATGTGGAGCGTACCGCTCGACGGCCGCGTTCGCTGCGGCACCTGCTACGCAGCGCCCGCGGGCGCGTCGTCGTCCCACCGCTCCAGCAGGTCGATCACGGCCCCCGCGATGTCCGCCTGGTCCACCGTCCCGACGATCTCGCCGCGCTTGAACAGGTGCGCCCGGCCGCGCCCGAGGCTCACGCCGAGGTCCGCGCCCGCCGCCTCGCCCGGCCCGTTGACGGCGCAGCCCATCAGGGCCACGTTGAGATCTTTGGTGAACCCGCGCTTGGCGACGGCCTCCTCGACCTCGTCCACGACCGAGAACAGGTCGCCCGCGAGCCGCCCGCACGTCGGGCACGCGATGACGTTGACGCCGGGCCGCCCGAGGCGCAGCGACTTCAGGATCTGGTGGCCGACGGCGACCTCGTGGACCGAGTCCGCGGCGAGGCTCACGCGGATCGTGTCCCCGATACCATCCGCGAGGAGCGTCCCGATGCCGATGGACGACTTGACGGGGCCGGTCTTGAGGCTGCCACTTTCGGTGACGCCGAGGTGGAGCGGGAAGTCGGTCCGCTCGGCGAGGAGGCGGTAGCTCTGGATCATGAAGTACACGTCCGAGTGCTTCACCGAGATCACGAGGTCCTCGAAGCCCTCGCGGGCGCAGACCTCGACGTGGCGCATGGCACTCTCGAACAGCGCCTCAGGGCGGGGGAAGCCGTACTTGTCCAGGATGTCCTTCTCCAGGCTCCCCGAGTTGACCCCGATGCGGATCGGCGTCCCGGCCTCCTTCGCCGCGACCAGCACCTCGCGCTCCCACTCCTCCTTGCCGATGTTGCCGGGGTTGAGGCGCACCTTCGCTACGCCCGCCTCGATGGCCTTGAGCGCGTAGGTGTAGTTGAAGTGGATGTCGGCCACGATCGGGACCGGGCTCCCCGCCACGAGGTCCTTCAGCGCCTCGGCGTCCTCGGGGCGCGGCACGGCCACGCGGACAATGTCGGCCCCGGCGTCGGCGAGGCCCTGGATCTCGGCGAGGCACGCCTCGACGTCGTGCGTCTTGCCGGTCGTCATGGACTGGACCGAGATCGGCGCGCCGCCGCCGATACGGACCTCCTTCGCGACGCCGCCGACGGTGTGGCGCAGCACGACGGGCCGGCTGTGGCGGCGCGGCCGGACGGGGGCCTGGGCGGACTGCGTGGACTCGGCCTGGGACATCTCCATGATCGGGGCGGGATTGGGACGGCGGCGGGTACGCCGAATGCACGGCAGAGTTTAGACGGCCCGGCGGAGCGGCGAGCAGGCCGCGGTGAAATTGGCCGCGCCTCCGCGCCGGGTCGATACGCAAGACGCCGCCGGCGCTCGGGCACCGACGGCGTCTGAGCGCGCGTGAGGCGCGCTACGAGTTGCTCCGCGCAGCGCGGCGGGCGCGGTCGAACTGGACCTGCTGCGGGCTCCCCGGGCGGATGCTGTACGGGTCCGCCGGCAGCTCCACCTGGAGCATCTGCGGTCCCTCGGGCGTCTGGACGAACCGTTGCGGCGCGCCGCGCGGCTGCACGCCGAGGACGAGCACCGTCGTGCCCTGGCGCAGGATGCGCCCGCGGCTCGCGAGCGCGTCGTTGGCGGTCCCGTTGACCGTCACCCAGCCGTCGGCCCAGTCGTAGATCCACTGCGCGTCGGCCGTCATGAGGCGGACGCAGCCGTGGCTGGCCGCCCCGTCGGTCGGGAGCGCGTAGTACTGGTGGACGTGGATGCCGCGCTCGTCGAAGAAGTTGAACACCCAGCGCATGTCCCAGCTCACGCCCGGCGGGCTGAGCGTGGACACGCGGTGGATCTCGCGCCAGTTGAAGTTGAACCGCCCGTTGGGCGTCTCCGAGGCGTCCTTGCCCGTCGAGACGAGCCCCCACCGCGAGAGCGCGCCGTTCTCGTAGGCCGCCCACGCCTGGACGGTCTTGTGGATGACGAATATCTTGTCGAACCCGGCGGCCCCGGCCCAGTGACGCGGGAACGGCGCGTAGGCGCGGAAGTCGAGGTCCGCGTGGTCCGGCAGGATCAGCGTGTCCCCGACGCCGACGTCCGGCAGGTTGCCCGCGGCGTCCATGTAGACGCCGTTGAGGAAGGCCGGGATCGTCAGCCGCTGCTTGCCCGTGGCGACGCTGCCGTCGCCGACGTCCGTGTAGAGCCGGGCGCGGGCGACGATGTCGAGGCCGGATGCGTCCGCGAGGACGTAGTTGCGGTAGCGGACCTCCGG
>JANPJI010000194.1:0-3022 GCA_031425425.1 Rubricoccaceae bacterium | reverse complement strand
GGACCCGCTTCCGCTTGGGCAAGCGGTGGGCGTCGTAGAAGTCGAGGTTGAAGCGGCCGTCCTGACAGACGAGGGTGGCCATAGCTCGCAGGGGGTGCGAGCGCGCTTGACTGCTGCGGTCCTGCTGCGGGACGGGCAGGGCCGCCGCGGTGCCTCAGCGAAAAGGGCTCCTCAATGAGCAGGAGGTCCACTTTTCCGGGCGGGGCGGGTGGGCAGGGGCAGATTTTGAGTCTGCTGCGTCTACCGTTCCGCCACTCGGGCGCGCTGCCGAAACTACGGACGGCGCGAGACGCGGACGCCTGGGCGCGGACCCCGGGGCGCGGCGGCCGGGTGCCACGCAAACACAACATCCTTGTCATCCTGAATCGAGTTCAGGATGACATATTCATAGAGAGGCGTTGGTTCGGAACGTTCCGCCTCGTCCGAGGCGCGGACGGCGGGTCGCGGACGCCGGGGCGCGGACAGCGCGAGGCGCAGGCAGAACCCCCTGTCCCGGCGCGCGCATGCCGCGGTATCCGGACCGATCAGCGTCGCGCGCCATGACTGTCCCCCTTGAAGAGGGACAGCCCGAGCGTGCGAGGGCGAACCGGAGGTCAGCGCAGCCCGAGCGGGCGAGGGCGAACCGGAGGTCGGCGCAGCCCGCCCTTGAAGAGGGACAGCCGGAATGGGCGAGGGCGAACCGGAGGTCGGCGTAGCCCGCGTCGCGAGCGCCCGTTTCGGCGGGGGGCTGACGCACCTGGCATGCGCTCGCCCTGGCGGCCGGCCGCAAACGGAACGCCCCCGACCGCGCGAGCAGTCGGGGGCGTCAGGTCAGGCAAGCCGGACGGGGCGGCGAGCGCCCCGGCGGATTACATGGCCGTCGTCGTGTCCTCCGTCATCGGAGCGGCCTCCATGGCCGTGGTGTCGGCCATCATGCCGTCCTCCATCATGGTCGTGTCCTCCATCATCATGTCGTCGGCGGGCATCGTCTCGGGGACGGCGACCGGGTCGACGATGACGGTGTCGGTGTCGGCACCCTCCTCGGCGCAGCCGGCGAGCGAGACGGAGGTCAGGGCGAGGGCGAGAAGCAGGGACTTGGTCATCGGGGTGCGCTGGGGGCGCGGGTGGGGTGGTATCGGGTCGGCCGGAGCGATTTCGGCCGTGCGCGGGTGAGGCGCGTTTGAGTAAGGTGCGGCACCGGAGCCATTCCTACAACACGGCGGGCGTGAAAACCCGGCGGACCGACGGCCGGGGCGCGTTCGCGCGCGTTCGCGCGCGTGCCCTCCCCGAAAATCCTCACAGATGTCTGAGTCTTCCGACCCGCCCGCGCCAGGAGCCCTCGCCGACCTGCTCGGCCTGCTCGACCTCGAACAGATCGAGGTCCACATCTTCCGCGGCCGCAACCGCCCCATCGGGTCGCCGCGCGTCTTCGGCGGGCAGGTCCTCGCCCAGGCGCTCGTCGCCGCCGGCCGGACCGTCCCGGACGATCGCTTCGCGCACTCGCTCCACGCCTACTTCATCCTCCCCGGCGACGTCGCCGCGCCGATCCTCTACACCGTCGAGTCGCTTCGCGACGGCGGCTCGTTCGCGACGCGCCGCGTGACGGCCATCCAGCACGGGCGGCCCATCTTCAACGCCTCGCTCTCGTTCGCCCGCGACGAGCCGGGCCTGGACCACCAGATGGAGGCCCTCCCGGACGTGCCCGCCCCCGAGGACGTCACGCCCGAGCGCGTCCTCGCGCTCGCCATCGCCGAGCACATCCCCGAGCCGCTCCGGACCGCCCTCACGCGCGACCGGCCCATCGACTTCCGCTCGGTGGACCCCGTCAACCCGTTTGCGCCCGAGGCGCGCCCGCCGCGCTCGCAGACGTGGCTCCGCGCCGCGGGCACGCTGCCCGACCCCGCCGCTCCCGGCGGGCGGCTCGTCCACCAGGCCGTGCTCGCGTATGCCTCGGACTGGGGCCTGCTCGGGACGGCCCTGCTGCCGCACGCCCGCTCGGTCTTCGACCGGACGATCCAGGCGGCGAGCCTGGACCACGCCCTCTGGTTCCACCGCCCGTTCCGCGCCGACGAGTGGCTCCTCTACGCCCTCGACGCGCCCTCCGCGGCGGGCGCGCGGGGGTTCACGCGCGGCTCGGTCTTCAGCGCCGACGGGCACCTCGTGGCGAGCACGGCCCAGGAGGGGCTGATCCGACCCGTCGAGGCGCGGACCGCCGAGGCGAGCCTTGCCTCGGCGCAGCCATGAAGCGGGCCGGCGTTCTGCTCGGGCTGTTGCTCACCGGGTGCCGAATCGAGCAGACGGCACCCGGAGCGTCGGGCGTCGAGGGGCCGGACACGATCCGGGTCGTCCGCGTGGCACCTGAGACGCCGGCTGAGACGGCGGCCGGACCGACGTTCGTCGGCCCGGCAGGCCTCGCGATCCCGGTCGCGGGCGTCGGCCCGGACGACCTCGTGGACACGTTCGACGACGCCCGCAGCGAGGGGCGCGTCCACGACGCGATCGACATCCCGGCCCCGCGCGGGACGCCCGTCGTGGCCGCGGCCGCGGGGACGGTCGCGCGCCTGTTCACGAGCGAGCGCGGCGGCCTGACCGTCTACGTCCTGAACGGGCAGACCGTCTTCTACTACGCGCACCTCGACGCGGTCGCGCCAGGCCTCGCCGCCGGCCGGCGCGTCGCACGCGGCGAGGCGCTCGGGACGGTCGGGAGCACGGGCAACGCCTCGCCGGAGGCCCCCCACCTCCACTTCGCCGTGTGGCGCGCCGCGAGCGCGGCGTCGTTCTGGGACGGCGAGGCCGTCAACCCGTACCCGCTCCTGACCGGGCGCTAGTGCGGCGTTCAGGAGCGGGTACGGGCCTCCTGTCATCCTGAGCCCCGCGAAGGATCTCAGCGCCGCCGGTCTGCTCCTTCGCCGCCGGTGGCAGCAGGCTCCGGCCTCGCCCTTCGGCTTCGCTCAGGGCAGGCTGTCGAGATCCTTCGACTGCGCTCGCTGGCGCGCGCTTCGCTCAGGATGACACCTGCTTGAACGCGGCGCGAGGCCGGCCT
>JANPJI010000193.1:0-11700 GCA_031425425.1 Rubricoccaceae bacterium | reverse complement strand
CGCTACGACGCCCTCCTCGACGTCATGCGCGAGGACCTCATCGCGCCGCCGGCCTACGTCGCGGCGCTCGGGGCCAGCCTCGCGGCGCACTACGGCGACGCCGCCTTCGCGCGGGCGGACACCATGGGGGACCTCGTCGAGCACTCGCTGCGCCTCGTCCTCGACGGGGCCGAGCCAGCCACAGCGCGCGTCCACGGCGGGCCGGGCGTCTCGGTCTGACGCGCCCGGTACGCTGCCTCTCGGCGGGCTACCGCGCGACCGTGAGGCGGCTCGTAACCGTCTGCCCGCCGGCCATCAGGCGGACGACGTAGACGCCCGGTGCCCACGTCCCCGCGTCGAGGGCCAGCACGTGCGTGCCGGCGTCGAGTGCCCCGGCGTCGAGCCGCGCCACGCGGCGACCGAGCACCGAGAACACCTCGACGGTGGCCTCGGCCGCCGCGGGCAGGCTCACCTGCACGCGCGCCGCGCCGGCCGTCGGGTTGGGTGCGGCCGCGACGGCGAGGCGGGCCGCCGGAGCGTCGCCCTCACCCGACGTGATGAGAGGCGTCTGGAAGACCCACAGGCCGGCACCCGCATCCGCGAGCACCACCGTCCGGCCCTCGACGTCGACGCCCGTTGCGCGGTCCGACGACGTGACCGTCTCGCGGCGGGCGGGCGCGGCGGGGTTCGTGACGTCGAACTGGTACAGCCCCACGAAGTCCACGGCGGCGTAGGCGTAGCCCTGCCCGAGGCCGACGTCGACGGCCGTCCCGCCCTGGATCGCGTTCGCGGACGCACGCAGGACGGGCACGGACGGGTTCGAGGCGTCGATGATCGAGATCGCCAGCGGCGACCCGACCTGGCTGTCGGCGAGGTACACCGTCGTGCCGTCGACCTCGACCGCACTGGCGAAGTTGCCGACGGCGGCGAGGCTCAGCGGCGTCATCACGGCCGGGTTCGACACGTCGAAGATGGAGAGGCCGCTCCCGAACGTGGCGACGTACGCGCGCCCGCCGGCCACGCGGACGTCGAAGGCCTGGTTGCCGGGCTGCGCCTCGTCCAGGAACGCGACGCCGGTCGGCGAGACGGCGGCCGAGAGGACGCTCCCCGGGCCGGACCCCGCCGCGCCGTAGCCGTTGGCGACGTAGAGCGTGCTCCCGTCGAGGTCCAGCCCGTAGGCGGCCCCGCCCGTCGCGACGGTCGAGAGCACGACCGGCGCGGCCGGGTTCGACACGTCGACGCGCGTCAGGCCCGCGCCCGCGCCGCCACGGTCGGCGACGTACGCGATGCCGGCGGCGACTTCGACGGCGTCGGCGTTGGGGATGCCCTGGACGCGGCCGAGCTCGCGCGGCGCGGCCGGGTTCGACACGTCGACGAGGCGGACCTGCCCGAGCAGGTCCGCGACGTACGCGATGCCGTCCACGACGTTGACCTTGAACGAGAACCCGCCGTTGTCGATGCGCGCCCGGACGGTGGGCGTCGGCGTGGTGACGTCGAGCACGCGGACGCCCTGGTAGCGGCTGCTCACGTATGCCTCGCCGCCGTCGACGACGATGTACTGGCCGGACCCGCTCTGCCCGAAGTCGACCCGCCCGAGCGCCACCGGAGCGGCAGGGCTCGAGACGTCCACCGCATTAAAGCCGCGGTCGTCGCCGACGTAGGCGGTCGTCCCGTTTACGGCGACCGAGCGGACCTGCGAACTCGCGATCGAGAACCGCCCGATCTCCACCGGGGCCGCCGGGACCGACACGTCGACCACGACGAGCCCGACGTTGTTGACGCTCACGTACGCCCGCGTGCCGACGACGGCGACGCGCGTCGCGAAGTCGCCGAGCGCGAGCGTGCTCCGGAGCACGGGCGCAGCCGGGTTGGCCACGTCCACGACGGCGAGGCCCGCCGCACCGGCCGCGAGGTAGGCCGTCGTCGCGCCCAGAGCTACGCTCAGCACAGACCCGCCGCTGACAGTCGCGACGCCCTGCGCGACGGGCGCGGCGGGGGTCGAGACGTCGTAGATCCGCAGGCCGCCGGTCCCCGCGGCCGTGTAGACCGTCGTGCCGCGTGCGACCGCGTCGAAAAAGCTCCGCCCCGCCACCTGCCCGACGCCGAGCGGGCGCGCCGGGTCGCTCACGTCGACGATCTGGAGGCTCCCGCGCGTCGAGAACGGCGTCCCGCGCGAGACGGGGACGAACGCGAGCGAGCCCAGCACGGACGCGCCCTGTACGATCCCCTGCTCGGCGGGAAAGCGGCCGAGCACGACCGACGCTGCCGGGTCGGCGACGTTGAGGATTTCGAGGTAGCCGCCGTTGGAGCGGTACAGCACGTCGCCCACGAGGGCGAACCCGCGCGTCTCGCCGTCGGCGAGGCGCCCGACGAGCGTGAGGTCGGCTCCGGCGCGGGCCGGTAGTGCAGCTCCGGCGTCGGCCAGCGCGTGCGGCATCGCGACGCCGGGCAGGTCTTCGCCGGTGATGGGGTCCAGGCGCGCCTCCTGGGCCTGCGCGGCCGCGCCGAGGAGGACGGCCGCACCGAGCGCGACGGATGCGACGCGGCGGAAAGACGAGTGGAGCGAGACGACGGGCATGTAACGGGGGGGCAGTGGGAGCGAGAAGCTAACCGGCCCTCAGCGCAGCGCCGCGCCAGGGTTTTCCGGATGCCCACAGCCCTCACGCCCCACGGACGAACGGGTTGTGAGCGCGCTCGTGTCCGATCGTCGTCGCCGGACCGTGGCCGGGGAGCACGCGCGTCTCGTCCGGCAGGACGTACAGCGTGTCGCGGATCGAGGCGGCAAGCGTCTCGGCGCTGCCCTCCCACAGGTCCGTCCGCCCGACGGACTCGCGGAACAGGACATCTCCGCCGACGAGCAGGCCGTCCGCCTCGGCGTAGAACGCGACCGAGCCGGGCGAGTGGCCGGGCACGTGGAGGACGCGGAACCGGTGCGCGCCGAGTTCGACGGTGTCGCTGGCCGCGAGGCGGTGCGCGGGGGCCGGCGGCGGGTCCACCCGGACCCCGAACAGCTCGCCCTGGACGACCGCGTTGGCGAGCAGCGGCTCGTCGGCCGGGTGCATCTGCCAGCCGCCGTGGTCGGCCGTCGCCCCGTAGAGGTGCTGGAAGTGGGCGCAGCCGAACACGTGGTCGATGTGGCCGTGGGTGAGCAGCAGGTGCCGCACGCGGAGCCCGAGCGCCTCGACGTACGCCTCGACCGCGGCGCGCTCCTCGCGCGTGGCCGTGCCGGGGTCCACGAGGGCGGCCTCCGCCCCGTCGTGGAGGACGTACGTGTTCTCGGCGAACGGGCTGACGACGAACGTCTGGACGGTGAGCGGCATCGGGGGAGGGGCGGACAGGCGGGAGGAGCGCAGGCCGGTAAGAACGCATGGCACGAGGTGCCGCTCCTGCGTTCCGGCGCTCCTGCGTTCCCGATCTTGTCGCTCCCCGCCTTCCGCTCGCCATCAAGCGCCTCCACCGGACCCTGCTGCTCTCGCTCCCGCTGCCGTTTGTGGCCGCGTTCGGGACGCTCATGTTCCTGCTGCTGATGCAGTTCCTGATCCGGTACCTCCCCGAACTCGTCGGGCGCGGGCTGCCGCTCGGGGCGCTCGCCGAGCTGGTCGCGTACAACCTGGCCTACATGGTCACGCTGGCCGTGCCGATGTCGTGGCTCATCGCGCAGCTCGCCGCCTTCGGGCGGCTCTCGGAGAGCCGCGGCTACCTCGTCGCCCGGAGTGCCGGGATCTCGCTCGGCCGGCTGTCGTGGCCCGTGTTCGTCGTCGGGGCGCTGCTGGCCGTCGGCATGGGCGTGTTCAACAACGAGATGCTGCCCGAGGCGAACTACCGCATGAACGGCCTCTGGCGCGACATCCGCGTCGCGCGGCCGGGCTTCGCCCTCACCGCGGGCACGTTCTACACGGGCGTCGACGGCTACGCGATCCGTGCGGACTCCATCCCGCCGGGGGCCGCGGGCGTACTCCTCGGCGTGACCGTCTACGAGACGCGCGCCGAGGGCGGCGGCGAGGCCGTCCTCACAGCGGCGCGGGCGCGCCTCCAGAGCCAGTACGGCGGGCAGCGGCTGACGATGCTGCTCGAAGACGGCGAGGTCCACCGCCGCCAAGGCGGCTCCGCCGGCACGGACCACTACGAGCGCCTCGCCTTTGGCCGCTACCGGATGGCCTTCGACCTCTCCAGCCTCACCGGCTTCGCGCGCCGCGACGAGGGCGGCGGCCGGACCGACCGCTCGATGCGGACGTCCGACATGATCGCTGTCGTGGACTCACTCGACCGCGCCGCGGCCGCTCGCGCCGACACGGTCGCAGCGGTCCTCGCCCGCGGCGGCCGGACGCCCGGCGACGAGGCGCTCGCCACCGCCACACTCGCGCCTCGCCCGGACACGTCCCGTGCCGGTGGCGCCCGCCTCGGGGCGGAGCGGGCCGTGCTCGCGGGCCTCCCCGACGCCCAGCGTGCGGCGGTCTACGACCTCGCGGCGCAACGCGCCCGGACCGTCCGCAGCGCCGCGGAGACGGCGGCCTCGGCGACCGAGTGGGAGGCGCAGCAGGCGGACCGCTACCGGGTCGAGATCTACAAGAAGAACTCGATCGCGCTGGCGTGCCTCGTCTTCGTCCTCATCGGCGTTCCGCTCGGGCTGTCCGTCTCGCGCGCGGGCGTCGGGCTCGTGGCGTCGCTGGCCGTGTTCCTGTTCCTGTTCTACTGGATCACGCTCGTGCAGGGCGAGAAGCTCGCCGACCGCGAGGTGCTCCCGCCGTGGCTCGGCATGTGGGCCGCGAACGCCATCGTCGGCGTGTTCGGGGCGTACCTCTTCGCCCGCGAGGCGCTCGACCCCGCCTGGGCCGACCCCGTCCGTGCCCTCGCCGGGCGGTTCTCGAAGCGCGACTGACACGCGTGGTGTGCTCAGGTCCGGGCAAAGTGCCGCGCGAGCGTGACGACGGTCGTAAGGTCGGCGGGCGTGAACGTCTCCGTCCGCAGGTTGAAGGCGGTCATGGCCCGCTTGATGGCCGCGGCCAGGAACCGGGCGACGGCCGGGGGCGGCGTCGCCCGCTGGGCCTGCTGGACCCGCCGGGTCGGGACGTGCACGGCCGTCGCGATCATCGTTACGCGGTCGACGTCGAGGGCAGCGTCCTTCGGCGTCGGCGTGTGGTAGCCGGACGAGAGGACGGCCGCAGCGCCCTCCGGCGTGTCGTAGCCGTCGGGCTCGAAGTAGAAGACGAGCGGGGCCACGGTCGCTCCCATCCCCTCCCCGTTGAACCCGAGCCCGAAGTCGACGAGCCCCTGCCCCAGTTCTCGGTAGAGCGTGAGCCGCTCGCGGACCGTCTCCGCGGGCACTCCGTCGGCGAACGTGACCGGGACCACCGTCGGGGCACCGAGGTGGACGCGGTACGCGAGCAGGTCGCAGTGGGCGAGAAACGGGACGAGGGCGGCGAGCGCGGCCTCGGGCGACCCGCCGCCGGTGATGGCCATCGGGAGAAAGGCTCCGCCGAGCGCGGCCGAGACCTTCTCCACAGCGCCTACGACGGCCTCCTTCGGGCTCTCGAACGCCGAAGCCTCGCCCTCGGGCTCGAACCCGACGTGGTACCGCGAGCTTCGCAGCCAGTACCGGAGGGCCTGGACGAACGCGTCCCGGGGGATCTCGGGGTCGGCAGCCAGGGGCATGGTGCGGGTCAACGGAGTGCAGGTGTGGGGAGCGCGCGTGTGGGAAGCGCGGGGCAGGCGGCCAGGTAGCCGAGTCGCGGCGAGGCGTCGGCCTCGCGGCCGCACGCGGCGCGCCACCTCCGGAGCCCCTCCTCGCTCGCCGCCCGGTGGAACGCTCGCTGGGCACGCCACGTCCGGAAGCCACCCTGGCGGAGCGCCCGGCCCGACGCGCCCGCACGGCCGACAACCGTCGCGAGGGCAGCGTGAACGGTGGCCGGGAGATGCCCCGCGGCCACGTCGGGCGCGAGGTGCTCTGCGATGCGTCGCCCCTCGGTGCGGAGCGCCCGCACTGCGACCCAGAGGCACGCCCCCAGGGCCGGCAGGAACACGAGGCCGTACGAGGCGAGCAACGACACGCCGTTGGTCTCCTCCGCCATCACCGCCCCGAAGTTCCACGACATGTGGAGCGCAACGGCCCCGACGAGCCCCGCGAGCGGGTAGCCCACAGCCCGGGCCTGCGAGCGCGCCCCGACGGCGAGCCCGAGCCCGAGCCCCGTCATCGCCGTGTACAATGGGTGGCCGAACCCGCCGAGGAGCCCACGGACCACGAACAGGCCGGTCGCCCCGCCGGCTCCACCCTTCAGGGCCGCGTCGGCGTAGTACATCACGTTCTCGACCGTGGCGAACCCCAGCGCCGTCATCGCGCCGTAGACGATCCCGTCGACGGGGCCGTCGAACTCGTCGCGCTTCCACCAGAACAGGGCGAAGAGGAGCGCCCCTTTCAACACCTCCTCGACGACCGGGGCGACGAACACGGCCCCAACGTCGTCGGGCGTCCCGCCCGTCCACATGGCGAGCGTCTGGCCGCCGACGTTGTTGAGCAGGCCGGCGAGGAACGTCGCCCCGAGCGCGCCCCACGCGAACGCCCACCCGAGCAGGCGCGGGGGCTCCGGCTCGAACCGGTCCAGGGCGAGCACGAACAGGACGTACGCCGGGACGGGGAGGACGGCGAGCCCCAGCCCGAGACCGAGCGGGACGGCCCCGCTCGTCGCGGCAATCCCGAGGACGGTCAGGACCCCGGAGACGGCGAGGAGCCGGGAGGCCCAGCGCATCAGGCGCTGGCGGCGGGTCTGGGCAGGCCTCGGCATGGACGGGTAGCGCGGGTGCAACGGTCGTGGACGATACACCTCCAAGCGCGAACCGGGGCTGGACCGGACGGCTGGCCGCTCCGGGTCGCCCCGGCACACCGCGCGGTGCCGGCGTTACCATCCCAGCGCACCCCGACCGCACCCCATGCTCGTCCTCGTCCCGACGCCCATCGGCAACCTCGAAGACATCACGATGCGGGCACTTCGCGTGCTCCGCGAGGCGGCCGTCGTCGCCTGCGAGGACACGCGGACGACAGGCGTCCTGCTGAACCACTACGGCATCGCGACGCCGCGGACCAGCTTCCACGTCCACAACGAGCACGGCAAGGCGGCTCAGCTCGTGGCGCGGATGCAGGCCGGCGAGACGGTCGCGCTGTGCTCGGACGCCGGGACGCCGGGCATCTCGGACCCTGGCTTCCTGCTCGTCCGCGCCGCCGTCGAGGCGGGCGTGCGCGTCGAGGCGCTGCCGGGGCCGACGGCGTTCGTGCCGGCCCTCGTCGCGAGCGGCCTGCCGTGCGACCGGTTCGTCTACGAGGGCTTCCTGCCGCACAAGAAAGGCCGCCAGACGCGTCTCAAGGCGCTCGCACTCGAAGAGCGGACGACCGTTCTCTACGAGAGCCCGCACCGGCTCGCGCGGCTCCTCGGCGAACTCGTCGGGCACTGCGGGGCCGAGCGGCCCGCGTCCGTCGCCCGGGAACTGACCAAGACGTTCGAGGAGAACCGCCGCGGAACGCTCGCCGAGCTTCTCGCGTGGTACGGTGCGCAGGCAAAGGTCCGCGGCGAGGTCGCCGTCGTGATCGGCGGAGCTCCCTGACCCGACTCTCCATGTCCCGACTCGTCGCCGCCTCCCTCCTGCTCGCCGCGCTTCCGGCGTGCGCGCAGACCGCCCCGCCCCAGCCGCCTCCCGCCCCGATGCCCGTTGGATCCGCCTCGTCTGTCACTGACGCCTCGGCGACCTCCGCGCAGGCCGCCGAGGCGGCCGTCCGCGCCACGATCGCGCGCGATGGCGTCCACGTGGTGCACTTCTGGGCACCGTGGTGCGACAACTCGACCGCCGAGTTCGGAGCCGGGTGGTACGAGGTCGTCGAGCGGCACCCCGACGTGTCGTTCACGTTCGTGACGCTCTGGAACGACGGGGCCGTCGGCGAGGAGACGCTCGCGCGTTACGCGATCCCGGCGCGTGTGGAGCGCCTCGTCGTGCCCGGCGTGCAGCCGCCGAAGGGCGAGCGCCAGACGACCTTCCTCGGCCTGCCCGTGACGTGGATTCCGGCGACGTGGGTCTTCAACCGCAACGGCCAGCTCGCGACGGCCTTCAACTACGGCGAGGCGACGCCCGAGCAGCTCGACGCCGCCATCGCCGGGGCGGCGAGCGCGTGGCCGCACTGATCCAGGCGCCGCGGCAGGCTAATGGGCCACGGCGAGCCGCTCGGCCTGCTCCCGGTCGTGCTTGTAGCGGAACACGAGCGGGAAGATGATCCCGAGCACGAGCGCGTAGGCCGCGAACGCGAACCAGATGCTCGGCCAGTCCTTGACGCCACCTGCGGACGTGAAGTGGTCGACCACGCGCCCGCTGAGCACGCCGCCGAGGAACGCGCCGACGCCGTTGGTCATCAGCATGAAGAGACCCTGCGCGCTCGCGCGGATCTTGACGTCCGTCTCCTGCTCGACGAACAGCGAGCCCGAGATGTTGAAGAAGTCGAACGCCATGCCGTAGACGATCATCGACGCCACGAGCAGCGGCAGGCCCGGCCCGGGGTTGCCGACGGCGAACAGCCCGAAGCGGAGCACCCACGCGAAGATGCTCATCAGCATCACCAGCTTGATGCCGAAGCGGCGCAGGAAGAACGGGATGGTGAGGATGAAGAGCGTCTCCGAGATCTGCGAGATCGACAGCAGCAGGTTCGGGTGCTGCACGCCGAAGCTGTCCGGGTAGGTCGCCCGGAAGTCCTCCAGGAACGGGCCGCCGAAGGCGTTGGTGATCTGGAGGGCGGCCCCGATGAGCATCGAGAAGACGAAGAAGACCAGCATCCGCTGCTGCTTGAACAGCACAAACGCATCAAGGCCGAGGCTGGCGACGAACGAGCGCTTCTCCCCGGCCAGCCCGGGCGGGCACGCCGGCAGCGTGAACGCGTAGATCCCGAGCGCAACCGCAGCGACGGCGCCGATCTGGAGTTGGAGCGGGCTCTTGGTCCACCCGAGCAGGTCCGTCATCCACATCGCGACGATGAAGCCGACCGTACCCCAGACGCGGATCGGCGGGAACGTCTTCACGACGTCGAGCTGGCGCTGGTCGAGGACGGTGTACGAGACGCTGTTCGCGAGCGCGATCGTCGGCATGTACGCCATCGCGTTGAGCAGCATCAGCGTGTAGATGGTGCCGTAGTCCGTCGCCTGCGAGGCCAGGAACAGCGTCACGCCGCCGAGGATGTGGAGCGCGCCGTAGACGCGCTCGGCGTTGACGAACCGGTCTGCGATGATGCCGGCCACGGCGGGCATGAACAGCGACGCGATGCCCATCGTGGCGTAAATCGCGCCGACCTGCCCGCCCGTGAAGCCCAGCGTCACGATGAGGTAGCCGCCGAGCGAGATCAGCCACGCCCCCCAGACAAAGAACTGGAGGAAGTTCAACACGGTCAGCCGGAGCTTGATGTCCATCGGAAACGGGAAAGCGGAGTGGAAAAGGAGGCCCCGCACACGGCCCCTTCACAAAGGGGCGTGTTGGGTGCCCGCGCCGGTCTACATTACGCCCGGCCACATGCCTCGCGCCGGACAACCCCCGCGGCGCGCCTCAGCCGTCCCTCCCAACTGCCAAGACCACCCGCCGATGGCGAACCCACTCTTCCAGACCAAGTCGGTCTCCGACCTCCAGGGGCACGCCGAGGGCCATACGGGCCCCGTGCTCAAGCGCACCCTCGGCCCGCTCCAGCTAACGATGCTCGGCATCGGGGCCATCATCGGGACCGGCATCTTCGTGCTCACCGGCACGGCCGCCGCCGGCGGCGCGAGCCACGTCGGGGCGGGCCCGGCCATCGTGATCTCGTTCCTCGTCGTCGCGGTCGCGTGCGGCCTCGCGGCGCTGTGCTATGCCGAGTTCGCGAGCATGATTCCGATCGCCGGCTCGGCCTACACCTACGCCTACGCCTCGTTCGGCGAGCTCGTCGCGTGGATCATCGGCTGGGACCTCGTCCTCGAGTACGCGGTCGGCAACATCGCGGTCGCCATCGGATGGAGCGGCTACTTCGTCGAGTTCCTGCGGTACTTCGGGGTCGCGTTCCCGGCCTGGCTCGCCATCGACCCGATCACGGCCGGCCACGCCATGGCGGACCCGACCCACTCGATGGCGGCGATCGCGCAGCAGGCCTTCGCGACGGCCCCCAACATCGGCTTCCCGGTCATCTTCAACCTGCCGGCCGTCCTCGTCACGTTCCTCGTGACGGCGCTGCTCGTCTACGGCATCCGCGAGAGCGCGAACCTCAACACGGGCCTCGTCTTCCTGAAGCTCGGCCTGATCCTGCTGTTCCTCTACGTCGGCATCCAGCACGTGGACTTCGCCGCGTTCTGGGGCGGGACCACGTCCGTGATCACGAGCGAGGGCGGCGTCGCGCAGACGGTCTCGAAGTTCGCGCCCTCCGGCTGGAGCGGCATCATGACCGGGGCGGCGCTGATCTTCTTCGCCTACATCGGCTTCGACGCCGTCTCCACGACCGCCGAGGAGGCCAAGAACCCGCAGCGCGACCTGCCGCTCGGCATGATCGCGAGCCTGCTCGTGTGCACGGTGCTCTACATCGCCGTCGCGACGGTGCTGACGGCGATGGTGCCGCTGCAGACGCTCGCCAACGCGCACCCCGTCGCGGCGGCGCTGACGGCGGTCGGCGAGCCCGAGGTGGCGACGATCATCTCGCTCGGCGCGTCGATGGCGATCATCTCCGTGCTCCTGGTGATGCAGTACGGGCAGACCCGCATCTTCTTCTCGATGTCCCGCGACGGGCTCCTGCCGAAGGCCTTCAGCCGCGTCCACCCGCGCTTCCAGACGCCGGCCTTCGCGACCATCCTGACGGGCTGCATCGTGGCGATCCCGGCTGGCCTGATCGACATCGCGGTCGCCGCCGAGCTGTCCAACATCGGGACGCTCTTCGCGTTCGTGCTCGTCGCCGGCGGCGTGCTCATCCTGCGGCGGACGGACCCCGACCGCCACCGCGGCTTCCGCGTCAAGGCCGTCTACCCGGTCGCGATCGGCTGCATAGTGATCTGCGTCTACCTGATGGCGTCGCTGACGCTCGTCACGTGGGAGCGCTTCGGCATCTGGATGGCCGTCGGCCTCGTGATCTACTTCCTCTACGGGGCCAAGCACTCCGAGCTCCGCAAGGGCCGCCCCGCGACGCTCACCCCGGGCGAGCCCGAGACGCTGTCGCCGCTCCAGTCCGGCGACCTCCGCCAGGACCAGCCGCCGGGCGTCTAGCCGCCGGCCTCCGCTCCATCCGACGCCGCCCGTCTCCAAGGAGCCGGTGCGGCGTCGGCATTTGGGGGCTGCACCCCGCATCGCGGCCCGCGCGCCTTCCCCTATCCCGTCGTCCCCGCGAAAGCGGGGATCCAGGTGCCGGATGGCTCGGCACCCGCGCCTACTGGATTGGCTGCACCTTCGCTCCGCGGTCCCGCCTTCGCGGGAATGACGGCAGAGAGAGTGGCTCCCCCGAACGGCACCCTCGTCCCCACCGCTTCCGCCTCCCACGCCTGTGAGCCTCACCGACACCGCCGCCGCGATCCCCGGCGCGACCGCCGCCCCACCCCGCAGCCTCGGCCTGCTCGACTCGACGATGATCGTCGCCGGTTCGATGATCGGGTCCGGCATCTTCATCGTCTCCGCCGACATCGCGCGGCAGGTCGGCTCGCCGGGCTGGCTGCTCGTCGTGTGGGTCGTGACGGGCCTGCTCACGCTGATGGC
>JANPJI010000192.1:0-2772 GCA_031425425.1 Rubricoccaceae bacterium | reverse complement strand
CGGGGCCGGTGCGCACGCGGCGCGCTGCGCCTGGGCGGGCGCCGCGGCGGCGAGGAGAAAGACGAGCGAGAGGAAGGTGCGGCGCATCGGCAGAAACGGTGTGGAGTCAGAATCTAACGATGGGTCGTCGGGCCACCGGGTCCGCCCATGTCGTCGCGGCCCAGCTACTCGACGCGGGGGGCCGGCATCTCGCGGCCCTCCTGGATCAGCGTCAGCGCCGCGGCCCGCCCGTCGGCCCCGCGGGTGAACACGACGCGCGCCGGCACGGCGCGCGCGAAGAACGCGTCCGGCGCGCTCGCGAAGACCTCGATCTCGCCCTGCCCCGTCGCCTGCACGACCACGCGCGTGCCCTCGACGCGCACGGCCAGGTCGAACCCCGGGGCGAGGCGGTACACGCCCGCGAGTCCGGCGAGCGCCTCGGGCGGCAGCGCGACGGCCGCCTCGACGACGGTCGGCTCTACGTCGAGGCCATAGGCGAGGTGGAGCACGTCGCGGCCGATGCCGTCCGCGTCCGCCTCGGCGAGGTTGGCGAGCACCACCACCGTGAGGTCGCGCTCGGGGACGGTCAGGAAGAGGCTCCGGAAGCCGTCGATGCTGCCGTTGTGCCACACGACGCGCGTGCCCTGGAGGTCCGGCACCGGCCCGCGGTACGGCACCACCACGACGCCGAGGCCGTAGCCGCTCGCCGTCGCCGGAGTGAGCATCGCCGTGCGCGTCGCCGGCTCCAGCAGCGGCCCCGCCGCGACGCCGCGGGCGAACGCCGCCACCTCGGCCGCCGTGCTCACGGCCCCGCCCGCGGCGTAGGCGACGGACGGGTCCAGGGAGTCCGCCGGGACGACCGCCCCGCCCTCGGCGGTGAATCCCGTCACGGGCTGCGCGGCGGGGCTCTCCATCGCCGTCCGCGTGAGGCCGAGCGGACCCGCGACCTCGTGCGCGAGCACGTCCGCGAACGGGTGCCCCGAGACGGCCTCGGCGACGGCCCCGAGCAGGACGTAGTGCGTGTTCGAGTAGCCGAACGCCGTCCCCGGCGTGTGCGTCAGCGGCACGCCGCGGAGCGACGCGAGCAGCTCGGCCGGGGTGGCGTGGCGGTTCTTGAGGAACGGGAACGTCGGGCGCTCGGTGTACTCCGGCAGGCCCGCGGTCTGGTCCAGCAGCATCCGGACCGTCGCGGCGCGCCACCCCTGCGGGCAGGCCACGCCGCCGCGCGCGACGATCCCGCACGCGGACGAGTCCAGGTCCACGAGCCCGCGCTCGGCGAGGCGCAGGACGGCGACGGCCGTCATCGGCTTGGTCACGGACCCGATGCGGAAGACGTCGCCCGCGGCGAGCGTCGCCCCGGCGGCGTCGCGCGGGCCGGCGGCGCGCTCGTACAGGACGGTGTCGCCGGATTGCACGCGGACGACGCCCGAGAACTGCCGCGCCGCGACGAGCGGCGCGAGGTAGGCGTCGATCCGCTCGGCGAGAGGAGGGGCGGGGGACGGCTGCGCCGAGGCGACGGGCGCGACACCAAGCAGGGCGACGGCGAGCAGGCACACGAGGCGGCGCGCGGCAGGAAACGCAAACGGCATCGGAAACGAAGCGGGGGAGACTCTCCCGACAACGGTCCGCCCCGCCTCGGAGTTGCGGACGCCCGCCGCTTCCGCGGATCCGGACGGTCCCGCCGCGAGTCCCCGGCTCTTCCCGTCTTCCCCTCCTCTCTCCATGTTCGACACCCCGAACCAGTACGCGATGCAGGACCCGCGGAGCCAGTACCCGGCCCCGCCGTTCCCGCGCCAGCCGCAGCCCGCCCCCGGCCTCACCGCCCGGATGGACCCCCAGCCGGACCACGGCGAGGACACCTACCGCGGCTCGGGCCGCATGGCGGGCCGCCGCGCCCTCATCACCGGCGGCGACTCCGGCATCGGCCGCGCCGTCGCCCTCGCGTACGTCCGCGAGGGCGCGGCCGTGGGGATCAACTACCTGCCGGCCGAGGAGGCCGACGCGCAGTCGCTCGCGGACCTCGTCGAGGCCGAGGGCGGCACGCTCGTCCGCCTCCCCGGCGACCTCATCGACGAGGCGTTCTGCACCCAGCTCGTCGCCGACGCCGCCGAGGCGCTCGGCGGGCTCGATGTGCTCGTGCTCAACGCCGGCAAGCAGGTCACGCAGCCCGGCATCGCCGACATCACGACGGAGCAGTTCGACGCCACCTTCAAAACGAACGTCTACGCGATGTTCTGGCTCTGCAAGGCGGCTCTGCCCCTCCTTCCGCCGGGCGCGTCCGTCATCAACGTGACGTCGATCCAGGGCTTCGACCCGTCGCCGCAGCTGCTCGACTACGCCTCGACCAAGTGGGCCATCATCGGCTTCACCAAGGCGCTCGCCGGGCAGGCCATCGAGCAGGGCGTGCGCGTCAACGCGGTCGCGCCGGGGCCGTTCTGGACGCCGCTGCAGCCCTCTGGCGGGCAGACGCAGGAGAAGGTCCAGCAGTTCGGCGCACAGGTGCCGATGGGCCGCCCCGGCCAGCCGGCCGAGATCGCGCCCGTGTTCGTGTTCCTGGCCACGCAGGAGTCCGGCTACATCACCGGCGAGGTCTTCGGCGTGACCGGCGGCAACCCGACCTGACGCGGCGCCGGTCCCCGACGGGTGGCCGATCCGTGAGACGACCCCGTACGCGGACGAGCCCGGCGCGACCTCGCCACGCGCGCCGAGCCGGAGCACGACGGCCGCCGTCGGCGGCGCCGACCCGAAACGCGACGCGGGCGCCCCGCCGCCCACCGGGGGGCCGCGGGAGGG
>JANPJI010000191.1:0-2257 GCA_031425425.1 Rubricoccaceae bacterium | reverse complement strand
CCCGCCATCGTGCGGCCGAGCCAGAAGCGCGCCTCGTCGGCGAGGTGGCGGTCCTCGACGATCTCGGCGGCGGCGATGGTCTCGCGGAACTTCTGCTCGGCCCCGACGAAGTTGCGCTCGTAGAAGTACGCCTTGCCGATGACGAGCAGCGCGTCGTCCGCCCAGCGCGAGCCGGGGCGGCGGCGGAGCAGCTCGGCGCTCTTGTCGATCGCCGCGTCGAAGATCGGCGTGCGGCCGGCCGTCGAGGCACCCGTCGGGAAGAGCTCGACGAGCCGCGCCCGGTCCACGGGCGTGTTGACGTTCAGCAGCGCCCGCTCGCCCTCGTCGAGCTTGCGCTCGGCGTTGTAGTACGTGTTGTAGTACGCCCGGAAGTTGTCGTAGCGGCTGTGCAGGGCCGATCCGGAACGGCACCCGGCGAGCGCCCCGAGGGCGACGAGCAGGAGGGCCGCTACAGCGGCGGACGAGACAGGGCGGGCACGGCGCGCAGAACGCATGGTCCGGACGAAACAGGTGGAGCGGAACGAACGGGCGGGCGCAGTGCGGGGCAGGATCTTGGCCGAATCTACCGCCCCGGGCAGGCGGGTCCGGGGGGAAACGGCCGACCCCGCCGGATCGCGCCCCGGCGTCCGCGCCCCGGCGTCCGCGCCCAGGCGCGGCGGAGACGTGCAACCGCCGGGGCGGGGCGGCCGTAGGCGCGCCCTCGCCTCCGCCACTCCGATGTCGCTCCTGCTCGCTGCCACGCTCGCCGGCCTCGCCAAGACGCTCTTGCTGACGCTCATCGCGGTCCTCAACGGCGTCCTCGCGCTGCTCGCGGCCCTCGCGACGTGGAAGACGTACCTGGCGCTCGGCACCAAGGTGGCGCTGATCGCGCTGTTCTGCGTGCCCGTCCTCGGCGTGCTGGCCTTCCTGTTCTGGGGGCAGCGCGTCGTCCGCGACCGCCAGAAGTAACCCTCTCCCCTGTCCCCCGCCCCGATGACTGCTCGTCTGCGCACCCTCCCTGCCCTCGCCGTCGCGCTCCTCGCCACGGCCCTCTCGGGCTGCGGCCCCAGCAACCTCCTCCGTGGCATCGGCAACCCGCGCGGCCTCGGCCTGTGCGGCCTCATCATCGTCGTGCTGGACGTGCTCGCGCTCGTCGAGGTCTGGAAGAGTGGGCGCTCGGACGGCGACAAGATCCTCTGGACGCTCGCGATCGTGTTCTTCCCGTTCGTCGGGCTGCTCGCGTACTACGTCGTCGGCCGTAAGTAGCGGCTGCGCCTCGTCCTCGGTCCGCCGCGGTGCGGCCGAGGGCACTTCAGCAGCCTACTAGAACCACGGCGGAGGTGTCACGGACCAGGGGATACGGCCGCCCCTCGCCCGGGAGAGCCGGCCGGGTGCTCGGCGAGGTACTCGGCGCCGCGGCCCTTGATCTGCTCGTCCCAGACTTGCATCCACTCGGCCCCGTCAGAGGCGAGGCGCTCCCAGTCGAGCGGGAGTTCGGTGAACTGCTGCTCGCGCATCCACGCCGGGAGGCTGTCCGCGGGGACATCCGTCCGGGCAGGGATGCGGTGGAAGCGCCGCGCCTGATCGATGAGCGCGGCCGGCGTCGTCACGAAGTCGACGAACTGGCGTGCGAGGGCCGGCTGCGGCGCGCCGCGCGGAATCGCGACGGCGTCGACGAGGATGACGGTGCCGTCGGCGGGAGCCGCGAACGCGAACGGGTACGTCTGCGCCTGGAGGTAGGTGTCCGGCAGGTTCCAGAGCGTCAGGTCCGCCTCGCCGCGCCCGATGCGGAGGTACATCTGCGTCGGATCGGCGGTGTAGCCTTTCGTGTTCTGGTCCAGCCGCGCGAGCCAGCGGTAGCCGTCCTCGACGGTCGGCTGGCGGAGGATCATGGCCCCCCAGAGCGTCCGCATGGTGCCGGACTCGAGGGGCGAGCGGACGAGGATCTTGCCGCGCCACTGTGGCTCCAGGAGGGCGTCCCAGGTCTGCGGGACGGCGAGGGAGTCCAGCGCCTCGGTGTTGTAGAGCAGGCCCTCGGGCGTGAGGAAGGTTCCGTACCAGCGGCCCTGCGCGTCCTTCGCCGTGGCCGGGAGCGCCGCAGCCCAGGCGGGCCGGAACGGCTCCAGCAGGTCTTCGCCCGCGGCCTGCATGAACAGCGTCTGCGGCGCGCCCCACCAGACCGACGCCTGCGGGTTGGCGCGCTCGGTCCGGATCCGCTCGTACGCCTCCTGGGAGCCCATGTCCAGCCACTGGACGTCGACCTCCGGGTGGGCCGCCT
>JANPJI010000190.1:0-14314 GCA_031425425.1 Rubricoccaceae bacterium | reverse complement strand
CCCCGAGGCCCGTTAGCCGCACGCCGACGTCGGTGCGCGCGTCGAGCCCGAGGCGCGCCTCGTTGCCGAGCGACACTGCGGGCGCGCTCGGGCCGTCGCCGCGGTCCACGTCGCGCCGCGCGGACGCGATCTGGACGACCGCGCTGGGCTCGACGCGCCGCTCGGAGACTGTCGCCGCGGTGCTGCCGACGGCGTAAGGGACGCAGCCGGCGGCGAGCACGGTGAGGGCGGCGGCGAGAGCGGAGGCACGCACAGGGGTCCGGGGAGGGATACGCCAAGCTAGACGCTGACTGCCCCTACCGGCGACCGATCTCCCCGGCACCGGGGATAGTCCCTGTCCAAGACGATGGCGAGACTCGGGCCGGACGCGCCCACTCCCCCATGCCCTCTCGCCTCCTCTTCCCCCTCGCGGCCGTGGCGCTCGCAGCGCTCGTCGCGTCGCCGGCCGCCGCCCAGGCCGGGCTCTACCTCACGGCCGGGTTCGAACGGGCGGCCTACGACACCGAGAGCCTCGACCTCTTCACCGACACCTACAACGACTACTACGCGCAGCGCCAGGACGCCCCGTTCGAGTACGTCGACCCCGCGCTCGTCCGGCCCGTCTTCGGGGCCAGCGTCCGCTACGCCGACGGGCTCTACGCCAGCGCGGCCTACCAGTTCGGGCGGGCGTCGCAGGCGCGAGAGAGCGACCTCGGCGCCCTCGACCAGCGGTACGACCTCACCGTGACCGACCACACGGTCCTCACGGAGCTGGGGTTCGCGTCGGGTCCGCTCTACGTCGCCGGCGTCGTCGGGGGCGTCTTCCGGTTCGAGACGATCGACTACCGGACCGTCTACGCCGACGGCTCGGAGAGCCGAGGCAACGAGGTCTTCCCGACGGGCCGCTACACCGGGACGACGCCGCACCTCGACGCCGGCGTCGCCGTCGGCCTGACGCTCGGCCGCGTCGTCGTCCCCGTCCGCGTGACGGTCCCCGTCCTCTCGTTCGGCGGAGCGCCCATGTCGGACCCCGACCTGAGCGCCTTCCGGACGTATTTCCCGGCCGACTGGGACCGCTACCTCGAAGACGGCGGCGGGCTCGACGACGGCAACGCCGTCACCGACGACGCCTTCATGGGGATGCGCGTGTCGGTCGGCGTCGAGCTCCGCCTGTTCCCCTTCTGAGCCCCCGCCCCGCCATGCGCCGACCCCGCCCCGCCCCTCGCGCCGCCCTCGGCGCTCTCCTCGCCGCTAACCTCCTCGCCGGCTGCGGCCTCCTCACCGGCGACGACGACGCCTTCATGGATCGCCTCGACGGCACGTGGGAGCTCGCCCGGTACGAGGAGCGCCGCATCCTCGACGACGGAACCGTGACGGCCCAGACGGACATCGAGGACGCCGGCACGTTCACGTTCGCCGCCACCGTCCGCTGCGCCAACACCGGCTTCATGCTCGACGGCGGCGACACGTTCAGCCGCGCGTACACCTTCGAGGGCGCCGCCGGCGTCGTCGTCCCGAACGCGACGGGCGGGTGCGGGATCGTCTTCGCCGACGGCCAGGCCCAGCGGGTCACCTTCATCGAGGGCGCCCGGTTCGCCGACGACGTGATGCTGACCGTCGACACGGACGGCGGGAGCGAGCAGGTGTGGAGCCGCTACCTGCTCTTCGAGGCCGACGGGTACGTCCTCCACACGCGGTACACGCTCCGCCGCCAGGGCTAGCGCCCGGCACGCCCCGCCTCCATGCGCCACACCGCTCTCTCCCTCGCGCTCGCCGTCCTCGTCCTCCCGGCGTGCAGCCTGGAGCCGTGCACCGGCGACGACTTCTCGTGCGGCTCGGAGGGCCGCTGGACCCTCGTCGCCGTCGAAGGGATCGACGCCGCCCGGCCGCCCGACCCGCGGACCGACCTCGGCGGCTCGCTCGACCTCGACGACGGGCAGGGCGGCTACGCCGACCTCCCGCTCGGCGTCTTCGTCGAGACCGAGGGCGGACCGGAGGAGCAGAGGGCCCGGGGCGTCGTCGCGGGCCGCTACTCCCCGCGCGACTCCGAGGGCGACAACGGGACGTGGGAGCTGACGTTCGGGCTCGGCACGTCCGGAGAGATCGTCGACGTGCGCGGCGAGGTCGAGGTCCCGTTCGACGGCGAGACGTTCCGCTACCGGGTCTTCTCGTCCGAGTTCGACACCCCGATCCTCCGCGCTGGCCAGACGCTCGTGTTCCGCCGGCAGGGCCGCCCGGACTGAGAGCCCCCGGCGGAATCGGCCTGAGAACGCGCCTAGCTTGGCCGCGCACCCCGCCCCGCCCGCTGATGCCGACCGTCCGCCGCGCCACCCCTGCCGACCTCAACGTCGCAGCCCTGCTCTTCGACGCGTACCGGCAGTTCTACGGGCAGCCGCCGGACGCCGACCGCGCGCGACGATTCCTCGCCGAGCGCCTCGCCGCCGGCGACACGGTCCTGCTGCTCGCCCTCGACGCCGACGGCGGCGGGCTCGGGTTCACGCACCTCTTCCCGTCGTTCACGTCCGTCGGCACGGCGCGGCTGTTCGTGCTCAACGACCTCTTCGTCGCGCCCGCGGCACGCGGCCGGGGCGTCGGCGCGGCGCTGCTCGCCGCCGCCGAGGCGCACGCGCGCGCGGCCAGCGCGGTCCGCCTCGTGCTCCAGACGGCGACGGACAACCGACCCGCACAGCGCCTCTACGAGCGCCGCGGGTGGACCCGCGACGACGCGTTCGTGACCTACGAGGTCTCCGTCGAGCGGACGAGTTGAGGACGAGATGTGGCGAGTTGCGTTGATTTTGTGTCAGGGCACGCTGGCGCGCACCCTCGCGCCTGCCAAGTCGTTAGCACGCCTCTTCCCAACCCGCCGACGTCCTCCGTGTCCCTTCGCCTTTCGCTCGCCGCCGCTCTCGGCCTCGCCCTCCTCGCCTCCCCAGCCCACGCGCAGATTCCGGGGTTCCCTGGCGGCCGTCCCGGCGGGTCCGGCGGCACCCTCACCGGCGTCATCGTGGACGGCGAGACGGGCGAGACGCTCCCCAGCGCCACAGCCGCCGTCTACGCCGCGGCCGACTCCAGCTTCGTCACCGGGGCCGCAGCGGACCTCGACGGCGCGTTCCGCATCGAGGCGCTGCGCCCGGGCACGTACCAGGTCCGCGTCAGCTTCCTGGGCTACACCACGCGCCGCCTGCGCGGCGTCGCCGTGGCACCGGGCCAGACGCTGGACCTCGGCCGGGTGGAGCTCGCAGCCGACGCCGCCCTCCTCGACGGGGCCGAGGTCGTCGGGCAGCGCGAGTTCGTCGAGCAGCGGGCGGACCGCACGGTGTACAACGTCGCGGACCAGGCCGTGACGGCCGGCGGCTCGGCCCTCGAAACGCTCGCGACGCTCCCCGCCGTCGAGGTGGACACCGACGGGGCGATCTCGCTGCGCGGCAACCAGAACGTCGTCGTGCAGATCAACGGGCGGCCCGTGCCGATCCGCGGCTCCCAGCTCGCGGCCCTCCTGCGCCAGATCCCGGCCAACCGCGTCCAGCGCGTCGAGGTGCTTCCCAACCCCAGCGCGCGCTTCGACGCCGACGGCATGAGCGGCATCGTCAACATCGTCCTCGTGGAGGGCACGGACCGCGGGCTCTCGGGCGGCGTCACGCTGGGCGGCGGGTCGCAGCCGACCGGCGAGGCTGGGGCCAACGTGGCCTACCAGGCCGGCCCGTGGGACGTCTACGGCAGCTACGGCTACCGCTACGACGGCTTCGACGCGCTCTCGGAGACCCGGCGGACGCTCGCCGGCGTCGGCCTCGCCATCAGCGACGAGGGCGCGAGCGGGCGCGACTCGCAGTCCCACTTCGGCACCGTCTCGGCGACGTACGACCTCTCGGCCTCCCAGTCGATCCAGTTCGAGGGCTCGGCCGGGCTCCGCTCCGGGATCAACACCAACCGGATCGACTACCTCAACACGCCCACGGGCGGCACGCCGTTCAGGTCGTTCCGCCTCACCGACGGCGACGGCTCGGGCGACAACCTCGACGGCGCGCTCGTCTTCCGCCAGTCCTTCTCGACCGCCGCCCCGACGGCGGCCGGCGCACCGGCGGCCCCGGGTGCGGGCGGCGCACAGCGCGGCGGCCCCGGTGGGATGGGTGGCGGCGGGATGGGCTTCGGCGGCCCCGGCGGTGGTGGGCGCGGCGGCTCGGCCGGCGGCGGTGCCCGCGGCGAGCACGAGCTCGCCCTCGAAGCGCGCGTCTCGCGCAACGCCGACGACGACCTCTCGCTCTTCACAGCCTCGCTTCTAGATCCAGCCGCCGTCCCGGCCCTCACTCGGACCGACACGGACAACACGACGACCGAGCTTATCGGCCAGGCCGACTACGCCCGCCCGCTCGCCGGCCTGCGCCTCGAAACCGGGGCCATAGCCATCGTCCGCCGCGTCGGGTCGGACCTCCTGTTCGAGGACGGCGTCGGCGGCGCGTTCGTCACCGACCCGTCGCAGACCAACGCCTTCACGTACGACGAGGGCGTCTACGCGGCGTATGTCCAGGGCGCGCGCGAGTTCGGGGCGCTCGCTGTTCAGGCCGGCCTCCGGGCCGAGGCGGCCACGCGCGAGTTCACCCTCAGCACGACGCCGCCGGCCTTCCCGGGCGTCCCGCCGGTGGACCTCACCGACACGTCGTTCGACTACCAGAGCCTCTTCCCGAGCGCCTTCGCGACGTACACGTTCGGGCCGGGCTCGCTCGTCAAGGCGAGCTACTCGCGGCGCATCGAGCGCCCGCGCGCGCGCCGCCTGAGCCCGTTCCCCAGCTTCGAGGACACGCTCTCGGTGCGCGTCGGCAACCCGCAGCTCCGGCCCGAATACACCGACGCTGTCGAGCTGACCTTCCAGGCGCTCTACTTCTTCACCGTCTCGCCGTTCTACCGCCACACGACCGACGTCGTTCGCGACCGCGTCTTCTTCGACCCGGCGACGGGCGTGACGACGCAGACGGCCCAGAACCTGGACTCGCAGGACTCCTACGGGGCCGACGTGACGCTGCTCGGGCAGGCCTTCGGCGGGCGCCTCCGCGGCTTCCTCAGCGGCACCGCCGCGCGCGTCGTCACGGACGGCGGCTCGGAGCAGACCGGCGTCGGCGTGGACGCGATGTCGTACTCGGCGCGGGCGAACCTCCAGATCAAGGTCCGCCAGGGCACCGACCTGCAGTTGTTCGGCTTCTACCGGGCTCCGCAGGAGACAGAGGACGGGCGCGTGTCGGGCTTCGGCCTGGCCACGCTCGGCCTGAGCCAGCGCATCACGCCGGCGCTCCAGCTCTCGGCCCGCGTCAACGACATCTTCTCGACGTCGCGGTTCTCGTTCGAGTCCACGCGCGGCGGCGGGAGCGTCGTGGGCGTCCGCGACCCGCAGATCCAGCAGGTCTCGGCGACGCTGACGTACTCGTTCGGGGCCGGCCAGCCGCGCCCGCAGCGCCAGCCGGAGCAGCAGGGCACCGAGGGCGGGTTTGGGCTCTAGCGATCGCATCGGGCGGGCCGCTTAAGCCCTCACCGCGGCGGCCGACACTCGGACGACCCAGACGCCCGATTCCATGCGGACCCTCGCTGCTGCCCTTCTCGCTCTGACCGCCCTCTCGGCCTCCGTCGAGGCGCAGCGGCTCCCGACGCGCCGCATCGTGAGCCGCGGATGGCCCGCCGCGGCCGCCACGGCCCCCGCCCCCCAGCCGTCCGACGCCCGTGCGGACGCCGCGCCGGTCGTCGCGCAGACGTCCGATGCCACGCCCGCGCCGGCCCCCGAGCCCGCTGCGGTGCCGGCACCCGCCGCCGCGCCCACGCTCCACGTCTTCGGCCGGACCGGCCTCCGGGTCACCCTCCCGGCCGGCTGGGACGGTCCGGCTGTGGCGGACGAGAGCCGCCTCCCGGCGGCCGCGCTGTACACGTTCACGAGCGCCGCGCCGGGGCCGCTCGCCGGAACGACGCTCCGCGTGGACCAGGTCGTCGGGCTGAACCCGGCCGAGGAGCAGCAGTGGCGCTCCGGCCAGACGCGCGTCGGCTACCACGGGGCGCGGCCGGTCGGCCCGGCGTCCGTGCCCGTCGAGGCCCTCGTGGCCTTCGAGATTGCCGGCACGGGCACCGGCGGAGCCGTGGCGTTCCTCCAGCGCGGGCGGACCTTCTGGGCCGTCTCGGTCCAGGCCCCGACGGCCCTCTGGCAGGCGCGCCGCGCCGACGTGCTCGCCCTGATGGCCGCCACCTCCATCCCGGCGACAGCGGCGAGATAGAGCGACACGCCGCCGCCTCGACAACGCGCCCCGGAGGTGACTGACCGCAGGGCCAACGACGGGGTAACGTGGAGGCCCCGCTACGACTGCGGGAGTCTGGTAGACATCTGCGGTACGGTGAGGGCAACCGGGCACGAGACCGGGTACGAGACTGGGCACGAGACCGGGCCCAACCGCGTTAGCGTGGACCGGACTCGCTATGCGTATTTTCTAGCACCCGCTCGTCTCCCGAATGCCCCGTCGCCTCTTCCTCGCCCTCGCGCTCCTCGCGGCCGCCCCCGCCGCGCTTGCCCAGGGGGTACTGCCCGCACGCCCCACAACGACGAACGACTCGGTCTTTGCCCCGCTGCCGCTCCCGACGCCCAACGCCACCCGCAGCGCCGACGGCCGGCCCGGCCCGGCCTACTGGCAGAACCGCAACGACTACCGCATCGAGGCCCGCCTCGACACCGTCGCCCACGAGATCACCGGCACGGTCCGGCTGACCTACACCAACAACAGCCCCGAGGCGCTGGACTACCTCTGGTTCCACCTCGAGCAGAACCTCTTCGCCCCCGCTTCGCGCGGAGCCCTGCGGACGCCCCCGACCAGCCGCTGGCGCGGCTCGTTCGCCGACGGTGGCTTCCGCCTCGGGGGGGTCACGGCGGGCGGACGAGACGTGACGCCGCACGGTGACGACACGCGGATGCGGATCGACCTGCCCACGCCCGTCGCGGCCAATGGTGGGACGGTCGAGGTCACGGTTCCGTACTCGTTCGTCGTCCCTGAGTACGGGGCGGACCGCATGGGGCGCCTCGAAACCGCTCAGGGCACCGTCTACGAGATCGCGCAGTGGTACCCACGTGTGGCCGTCTACGACGACGTCTCGGGCTGGAACGCGCTCCCGTACCTCGGCCAGGGCGAGTTCTACCTCGGCTACGGCGATTTCGAGTACGCGGTGACCGTCCCGGCCGGCCTGACGGTCGTCGGCACGGGCACGCTCACCAACGAGGGCGACGTGTACACGGCCGCCCAGCGCGAGCGCCTCGCCCGGGCGCGGCAGTCCACGAGCCGCGTCCGCATCATCGAGCCCGGCGAGGTCGGCACGGCCGCGGCGCGCCCGGCCCCGAGCGGGACCGTGACGTGGACGTACCGCGCCGAGAACGTCCGCGACGTGGCGTGGGCGGCCAGCGCCGCGTTCATCCTCGACGGGGCCAGCGCGGCCGTCCGCCAGGACGACGGCACGGTCAACAACGTGCTCATCTTGAGCGCATACCCCGCCGAGGGCGTCTCCACGGACCCCGCGAACCCCGG
Organism: Rubricoccaceae bacterium; assembly: GCA_031425425.1. Lineage (GTDB taxonomy): Bacteria > Bacteroidota > Rhodothermia > Rhodothermales > Rubricoccaceae > DASVSE01. The sequence goes on along the minus strand of JANPJI010000190.1, from coordinate 6,794 downwards.
CTGGGAGGAGGCGACCCGGTTCGGCCGCGCGTCCATCCTGAACAACTCCCGCTGGTACCCCTACCCGTACCCCGTCGCGATCAGCGTCGCGGGCGTCGTCGGCGGCATGGAGTACCCGATGTTCCAGTTCTCGGGCGTCGGCGCGCGCGGGCAGGGCCTGTTCGGGGTCGTGGACCACGAGCTCGGCCACAACTGGTTCCCGATGATCGTCGGCTCCGACGAGCGCCGCTACGCCTGGATGGACGAGGGCTTCAACACGTTCCTCAACACGGTCTCGAACACGGCGTTCTACAACGAGAACGAGGACCGGTCCATCGCCTCCTTTGGCCTCGCGGACTCGTCGCGGGTGCGGCGGCTCACGACGGGCCGCGCAACGGCGGGCCTCATGCGGCAGCCCTACGCCCAGGACCAGCCGGTGATGACGTACCCGGACCGCATCCGCCCCGAGGCGCTCGGCTGGCTCGCCTACCGCAAGCCCGGCAAGGGCCTGCTGCTGCTCCGCGACGTCGTCCTGGGCGCGGACCGCTTCGACGCCGCTTTCCAGGCGTACATCCGCCGGTGGGCGTACAAGCACCCGCAGCCCGCCGACTTCATGCGGACCATGGAGGACGTCGCCGGCGAGGACCTCGACTGGTTCTGGCGCGAGTGGCTCTACGGCACCGACCGCTACGACGCCGCGCTCGTCGGGCTCGAAGCGCAGGGCGACGATGTCGTCGCGGCCGTCCAGAACCAGCTGCCGCTCGTCTTCCCCGCCACCGTCGAGTTCGCCTTCGCCGACGGCACCACGGAGCGCGTCACGATCCCCGTCGAGGCGTGGGCGACGACCGACCAGAACGTCGCCCGGATCGCGCTCGGCGGGCGGACGCTCGTCTCGGCGCGCCTCGACCCCGACGGTCTCCTCCCCGACGACGACCGCACCAACGACGACCTCCCGTTCTGACGCCGCGGCGTCCCGCCCGAGGGCACGGCTCGCCGTGCCCCTCTCTCCGACTCGCACTCGCCTTTCCGACCCGATGACCCGATTCTTGCTGACCGCGCTCGCGGCTGCTCTCCTCGCCCCGGCCGCGCTCGCGCAGGGCGCGGCCGCCCCGGCGCGCCTCGCGGCGACGAACGATTCGATCTTCGCCCCGCTGCCGCTCCCGACGCCCAACGCAACTCGCGCAGCCGACGGCCGCCCAGGCCCGGCCTACTGGCAGAACCGCAACGACTACCGCATCGAGGCGCGACTCGACACCGTCGCCCATGAGATCACGGGCACCGTCCGGCTGACGTACACCAACAACTCCCCGGAGGCGCTGGACTACCTCTGGTTCCACCTCGAGCAGAACCTGTTCGCCCCTGGCGCACGCGGGGCCACCGGCCGCCGCGCCGGCCCGACCGTCCAGAACGGCCAGGGCTTCCGGATCGGGAGTGTCACTGCGGGCGGCCAGGCCGTCACGCCGACCATCACGGACACGCGGATGCGGATCGACCTGTCCACGCCCGTCGCCGCAGGCGGCGGGACGGTCGAGGTCGTCATCCCTTACGCGTTCGTGATTCCGGGCGACCGGACGCCTCGGATGGGGCGCATGGAGGCCGCCGGCGGGACCGTCTACTCGCTCGCGCAGTGGTATCCGCGAGTGGCCGTCTACGACGATGTCTCGGGCTGGAACACGATGCCGTACCTCGGCTCGGGCGAGTTCTACCTCGGCTACGGGGACTTCGAGTTCGACGTCACGCTGCCCGCCACCATGGCCGTCGTCGGCACGGGGACGCTCGCCAACGAGGACGACGTCTACACGGACGCCCAGCGCGAGCGGATCGCGCGGGCGCGCCGCTCGACGAGCCGCGTGTACATCACCGAGCCCGGCGAGGTCGGCACCCGCGCCGCGACGCCCGGCCGCGCCGGCATGGCGACGTGGCGCTTCCGCGCCGAGAACGTCCGCGACGTGGCGTGGGGCGCGTCCGCCGCGTTCATCGTCGACGGGGCCAACGCGGCGATCCGCCAGGACGACGGCTCGACGCTGGACGTGCTGATCCTGAGCGCGTACCCGCGCGAGGGCGTCTCGGCCGACCCCGCCGCGCCGGGCTGGGAGGAGGCGACGCGCTACGGCCGCGCGGCCATCCTGAACAACTCCCGCTGGTACCCCTACCCGTATCCCGTCGCGATTAGCGTCGCGAGCCACATCGGCGGCATGGAGTACCCGATGCTTCACTTCTCGAGCGTCGAGAGTCGCCACGTGGACCTCTTCGGGGTCGTGGACCATGAGCTGGGCCACAACTGGTTCCCGATGATCGTCGGCTCCGACGAGCGCCGCTACGCCTGGATGGACGAGGGCTTCAACACGTTCATCAACACCTTCTCGCAGGTCACGTTCTACGACGAGGGGACGGACACGAGCCTGCCGGGCTACGGCCAGGGTGCCGCGACGGGCTACACGGCGTTCACCGCGGGCGACCCGTTCGTGGAGTACGCTGCGCGGATGGGCGCCAACGACCGGCCGCTCATGACCTACCCGGACCGCGTTCCGGGCCAGGCCGGCGGGTACGTCCTCTACTTCAAGCCCGCCGCGGGCCTCCGCATCCTCCGCGACGTCGTCCTCGGCCCCGAGCGCTTCGACGACGCGTTCCAGACGTACATCCGCCGGTGGGCCTACAAGCACCCGCAGCCGGCCGACTTCATGCGGACGATCGAGGATGTCGCCGGCGAGGACCTCGACTGGTTCTGGCGCGAGTGGCTCTACGGCACCGACACGTTCGACGCCGCGCTGACGGGCCTCGCCGCCGAGGGCGACCTGGCCGTCGCGACGGTGACGAACAACGACGCGCTCGTCTTCCCGGCCACCGTCGAGTTCACGTTCACGGACGGCACGACGGAGCGGGCCTCGATCCCCGTCGAGGCGTGGATGTCCGGCGACCAGGCCGCGGCGCGCGTCGCGCTCGCCGGGCGGACCGTCGCCTCGGCGCGCCTCGATCCGGACGGGCGGCTGCCAGACAGCGACCGCGCCAACGACACGCGGTCGCTGTAGAGCCCGCCGCTTCGACCCCGGCCGCGCGGTCTGGTGCATCTGCATCAGGCGGCGCAGCCGGCCCCGGTTTACGCTGCGTCCTTGCCCGACCCTCGCCGGATGCCTCGCCGCACTCTCGCCCTGCTCGCGCTCGTGCTCCTCGCCGGGTGCGACGCCTTCGGCGGCCCCGACGGGCCGGGATGGACGCAGACTGGCGCGCGCCTCGTCTACGACTATACGTCAGGCCCAGACTCGCTCCACTACGGCTTCCCCCGCCGTGCCCTGCCGGCGACGCCCGCGATCATCGAGATGCGGGTCTTCGGGGAGGGATCGTACGGCGGGCGGGGCATCTCGTGGTATACAACTGACCTGAGCAGTCCGCTCTACGAGAGATACTGGGCCCTCCCGCTGTACGGCGAGGACATTATCGCGACGGAGCGCGGCGTCGAGGTCGTGATCCCGCGCGGGTGCTCCGGTGGTCTGTTCGGGTCCGTCCAGGGGTCGACGCACTACGTTCGCGTCCCCCGCGTGGCCAGCGATGCCCAGTCGTACGTGCCGTGCAGCTTGGACCTCAGCGTCGCTTACCGCATCGCCGGGGCCGAGATGGTCGTGACGCCGGCCGGGACGTTCGAGACGTTCATCTACGAGGTCCCGTCGTGGGCCGAGGGCCGCGACGCCGTGACCCGGGAGTTCTGGAACTACGACGCCGGGCTCGTCAGGCTCGACATCGTCAACGCGGACGGCGTGCTGCGCGGGCGGCTCATGCTGGCGTCGAGTGAGACAGCCGGCTGATTTCGCCGCGACGTCGCGCGGTGACACGACGGTGGCGCGAGGGCCGGGCGTAGGTTGCCGGCCCCCCGGTTCAGAATGCCCGTGTCGTCCTCGCCCGCTGTCGCCCCCGGAGCCGCGCCGAGCGCCGTGGCCGTCCCCGCCGCGGCGATCCCCGGCCTCGCGCCGCGCGCCGGCTTCGCCCTCCGCGACGGCCAGAGCGCGTTCCTGCGCGCCTGGGCCGAGGCGCTGCAGAAGGGCGAGCGCAACGCGCTCGGCGTGTTCGTGCCGGGCTACGGCAAGACAATCACCGCGCTCGCGGCCTTCCTCGTCGCCCGCGCGCTCGGCGTCGCCGACCGCCTCGTCGTGTTCGTCCCCCGCGGCAACCTCCGCGACCAGTACGCCGACGCCGACGAGCTCGCGCGCGTCTTCCAGAACCTCGGGGCCGGAACCGCCTCCGGCGCGCCGCCCATCTCGTTTTGCATCGCGGACTCGGACCGGGTCTTCCTCAAGAACCTCGACGTCGAGGTCGTGATCACGACCTACCAGTACGCCTCGGGCGAGCGCGGCAACGACGCTCTCCTCGCCTATTGCCGCCAGTCGACGGCCCTGTTCGTGTTCGACGAGGTCCACCACCTCGCCACCGACGGGACGTGGGCGCGGGCCGTCGAGCGGTTCCCGCACGCCGCCTCGGTCGCCCTCTCCGGGACGCCGCTCCGCAGCGACAACAAGACCCTCTTCGGCGTCCCGTTCACGACCGACGCCGACGGCGTCCAGTACTACGAGGCGCTCCACGAGGTCTCGATGCGCCAGGCCCACGCCGAGGGCGACATCCTCAAGCGCGTCGACGCCCACGTGGTGGATTACACCGTTCGCATGGTGCGCACCGACACCGGCGAGGAGGTCGACGTGTCGCTGTCGGAGCTGCGCGAGATGGCCGAGACGCCGCGGGACGTGGACACCTTCCTCGCCCGCAAGAAGCTCCGCTTCCACGAGGTCTACCTGGACACGCTGCTCGGGCCGGCCTTCGAGCGGTTCGCCCAGAAGCGCGGCGCGCTCGCCCGCCATTTCGCCCGCACGGGCCGGATGATGGACCCCGCCGCGCGCAACCACCAGATGCTCGTCATCGCGATGAGCAACGCCCACGCGGCCGCGATCCTCCAGCACGTCCGGCGTCGCTACCCGGACGTCTCCAGCGCCCGTATCGGCCAGGACGTGGCCGCGCAGGAGCGCCAGACGACGCTGGACGCCTACCGCCGCGGCGAGATCGACGTGATGGTGCAGGTGGATATGATCGGAGAGGGCACAGACATCAAGCCGATCTCGGTCCTCGTCAAGGCGGACCTCGTGCGCGCGCTCGGCAAGACCATGCAGCAGGTCTTCCGCGGCATGCGCCACGTGCCCGGCTGGCCCGACGACGCCAACCGCTGCGACCTCTACGCCGCCGACGACTCGGGCGTGGTGGACACGCTGCGGTGGATCGCGGCCGAGGAGCAGGCCGGCGTGCGAAGGACGCAGAAGGGCGGCGAGGGCGTCGCAGCAGCGGGCGAGCGGGACATCCAGCACTCGGTCTGGGAGCTGAAGTCGGTCACGCAGGGCGCGAGCCTCACGACCTCCATCGAGCAGATGCCGGGCTACCGCTCCAGCGCGCAGTTCCACGCCGCGCCGCCCATCCCCGAGGCTGCGCCCGTCGCGCTCGACGTCGCCCGGCGCGAGCGCGCGCTCCGCCGCGCGTGCGCCGAACTCGCCCGTGACCTCGCCTTCGCCCTCGACGCGCCCTCGCGGCCGGTCACGGCCCGCGACGTCCACCGGCTCGCCAAGGAGCGCCTCGCCAAGGCGCAGGGCGACCTCAGCCTCGGCGAGCTGGAGCGCAAAAAGCTGTGGCTCGAACGGTCTATCCAGGCCGGCCGGCTGGTGTAGAGGAGCCGAAGGAGCGCCGGCATGCGCGAGCGCAGGGGCGGTTGCCGGCCGAGCGTGCGCTCCTGCATTCTTGCACTCCTGCGTTCCCCTCCCCGTGCCCCTCTCCCCCGCCCTGCTCGCCGTCGACCTCGGCCTCCGGACCGGGTTCGCGGCGTACGCCCGCGACGGGCGCCTCGTGTGGGCGCGCTCGCAGAACCTCGGCACGCGCGGACGCCTCAAAGCCGCCGCGGCGACGTTCCTGAACAGTCTCGACGGACTGGAGCGGCTCGTGCTCGAAGGCGGCGGCGACCTCGCCCGGCTGTGGGCCGCGGCCGGCGAGAAGCGCGGGCTGACCGTCCGCGTGGTCCACGCCGAGCGCTGGCGGGCGGACCTCATCCTGCCCCGCGACCGCCGCTCGGGGGCCGACGCCAAGGCCGCCGCGGACTCGCTCGCGCGAGCCGTCATCGCGTGGTCCGGCGCGCCTGCACCGAAGGGGCCGCTCCGGCACGACGCCGCCGAGGCCGTCGGCGTCGGCCTCTGGGGCGTGCTCGACGCGGGGTGGCTGGACGCCGTGCCCGAGGCGGTCCGCCGGCGCTGACGCTCCGGCGCGTCCGCCCCGGGAGCCCCGCACCGCGGCGCGCGTTGGGACGACCGCCCTGCCCCCTCTTCGCCATGTTCGAGATCGAGTACGACTTCGACTGCCCCTACTGCAACGCCCCGATCTCGATGCTCCTCGACCCCAGCATCCCGCGCCAGCGGTACGTCGAGGACTGCGAGGTCTGCTGCAACCCCATCGAGGTCGACTACGCGGTCGAAGACGACGAGGTGGTCGCCTTCGAGGCGCGCAGCATCGAGCAGTAGCCGCCGGGAGGAAGAACGCAGGAGCGGTAGAACGCAGGAGCGCACGCCCGAAGACTCCTGCGCTCCTGCACGCCTGCGTTCCCGTCTTCCCGTCTCACGCCGCCGGGAGCGTGACGACGAACGTGGCTCCGTCGCCGGGCGTGTCGCGGTATTCGAGCAGTCCGCCGTGGCCCTCCGTGACGATGTCGTACGCGAGCGATAGCCCGAGCCCCGTACCCTGCCCCGTCGGACGCGTCGTGAAGAACGGCTCGAAGACGCGCCCCTTCGCTCCCTTCGCGA
>JANPJI010000189.1:0-4143 GCA_031425425.1 Rubricoccaceae bacterium | reverse complement strand
AGGCCTGTGACGGCATCGTTCTCGATCGAGTTGTCCGGGCTGGCAACGCCCGTGTTCTGGCGGAAGGGGACGCCATTGGCGTCGTTCCCGTCCGGGAACCGCATCTCGACGATGTCCTCGACGTTGGGCTGGGCCGCCTGGGTCAGGACCAGCTGCGCGGTGAGGTACTGGCCTGCGGCACCCGGCGTAGAGCCGGCGTCGTAGGCGTGCCACCACGTGATGACGAGGTCCTGGTCGCCGTCGGCGTCGGCGTCGGAGAGGCCGTAGAACACGCCCGGAGCGCCGGCCACGCCGGTGTTGTCTCCAGCCACGGCCGCCGCGAAGGTGAGGTCCATCGCGATGACCTGGATCGAGGGCGTCGCTGTGCCGCCGACCGGGAGACCGCCGGTGAACGTGGAGTTCGCGCCGCCGAGGAAGACGTACCCGTTCGTCCCGATGAAGAGGTTGGTCCGATTGAGCCCGAAGAGCCGGAGCGGACCGAAGCCGGTCACGGCGGCGTCCGTCGCGAGGTTCAGCGTGAACACCGCGTTGTCGGCCGCGAGCGTCGCCGCGCGGACGTGACCTGCGGCGACGGGGTTGATGAACGCCGTGCTCGGCGCACCGACGCCGTTCGTGCACGCAGCAGTCGCGAGCGACGAGCGGAAGAGAAAGCCTGCGCCCTCCGCGTCGCCCTGGCCCGAGAGCGGGTAGGTCGCCGTCTGCGTCGTGCCGCCGTCGATGTTGTAGGTGACCGTCAGCGTCCCGTTCTGCGGGCCCGTCTGGGTGTCGGTTGGCTGGAAGCCGACCGTGAACGCCTGCGTGATCGCCCCGGTCAGCGCGACCGGGAACGTCGGGGGGGGCACGGAGAAGACGAACGCGGACGAGCCGGTGATCGCCGCGCTGAGGAGGTTGACCGTGCCACTCGTCCCCGTGTTCGCGGCCGTCGCGATCGTCGTGCGTGTGACGCCCGGGAGCGTGCAGGCACCCGTGGCCGGGAAGTTGATCCCGCTCGGGTTCAGGGAGAGGACCGCGTTGCTGACGACAGCGGGGGCCGTCGAGAGCTGGAGGCTCCAGCCACCGGCGATCACGCCGTCGTCGCCGCCCGCGTCGTCGGCGACGTAGAGGTTCCACGTGCCGTTCGGGTCCTGACCGTTGAGCGAGGCGAGCGACGGAAGGGCCGTCCCGACGGAGGGTGCCGTGGGTCCGGCCGGGAAGACGTCGTTGATCGTGACGTTCTGCGGGCGGTACACACCGGACGTCGGCGCCGCCCCGATTGCGGTCGCGGCGGGGATCGGTGTCCCCCCAGCGTCGTCGAACGTGTAGGTCCGGTTGGCGACGCGGAAGTTCCCGATCACGTCGGAGAACAGGACGATGCTGGCCCCGTTCGGCGCGACGAGGAGAACATCGACATCGGAGCCCCACGTGTGCGAGAGCCCGCGCACGGTGACGTTGACGTCGGTCACGACGCCCGTCAGCCCGGACACCGTGATGCTAGACGGGTACGGGTTCGCCGGGAAGGGAGCCGTCTGAGCCCCCTGAACGAGTTGGATCGGCGTCGTGTTCGAGAACGTCTGGGCGCCGGCCGTGGACGCCATAGCGACGAGCAGGATGGGCAGCACGAGGGGCCGCCAGAGGGTAGAGAGTTTCATCGGGGAGGGCAGAGCCGGGGCTGGGGGCACACGTGGACAGAGGAGCCGAACAGGGCCGACGATACGGACGGGATGCGTGCTCCGCAACGAATTGATTACACACATTTTACTCACCTCGACCATCTGAACACCAGAACGCTTCTGGCCGTCTGCGCGTGTCGCCGGGCCGACGTCTCCCGCATGGGACACATACCCCCTGCCGGGCTTTATCTTCTCATTTTGCATCTGGAGGGTCACGAATCCGACGAGAACACATATATTTAATCTTTCGTCTCCCAGCCGTTTCTCCTCCCCTCCGCTCTCCGCACCGTTCCATGACACCGTTCCGCTATCCCACCCTCCGAGCCGCGTTTTCCCGGCCGCTGGGCCTTGCTCTGATGGCCGCCCTCCTCTTCGCCGGCAGCGCCCACGCTCAGTCGGCACGCACGAGCACCCCGGCGGCTGTCGATGCCGAGTCGTTCGCAGGCACAGAGTCGTCCGCGGTTGGCTCCGTGTCCGCGGCCTGCACGCCGGGCCAGCAGCTCGCCCAGACGGCCACTGCGACGACCGCCTTCACGAGCGCGTCGGGCACGTTCGAGGTCGGCCAGAGCTTCGTCGCCCCCTGCGACGGCGCCCTCAACAGCATCCTGCTCATCATCCAGAACAACGCCAACCCGGGGGCTTTCGCCTTCGGGACGCTCCGGGTCTACTCCGGTGCCGGTACGGCCGGGGCGCTCGTCGCCTCGCAGCCGTTCCGACTCCCCAACCCGCCCACGGGCACCGCGACCGCCTTCGGAGCCACGTTCTACCCGTTCCGGATCAACGCGGCGCTCGTGATGGGCCAGACCTACACGTTCTTCCTTGACATGACCTCGGGCAGCACGGCCGTCCAGGGGACGGTCGGCGCGGCCGGCTCCGCCGGCCCGTACGCGAACGGCACCTTCTTCGGGACCGGCAACGGAAACCCCGCAGCGGCGACGGCCGACCCGGTGAGCGACCTCTCGTTCGTGCTGACGTTCAACGCGGCGACCATCACCCAGGCGTCGACGTTCAACGGGGCTGGCTGGCGGCTGCTCTCGACGCCCGCCGGGAACGTCCCCGTGCAGGATCTCGCCGAGATCAACCTCGTCCAGGGCTACCTCTCGCAGTACCCGGCGGCCGGGGCCAACCTGCTCCAGAGCTACCTCGGCGACGGCACGTTCGACCCCCGCTCGACCGTCCCGCCGGCCACGGAGAGCATCGCCTCGGCGGCCTTCACGCCCTCGACCGGGCGTGGGTACTTCTGGTACTTCTACGACCAGGCCCTCTCACCGGACTCGACCAGCTTCGGCGGCGGGACGAGCGACAGCCGCGAGCTCACCGGGTTCACGCTCACGGCCACCGGCCGCGTCCCCAACATCTCCGCCCCCACGTCGAACTTCGCGCGGACGATGTCGAAGCTCAACGCCGACGGGTTCTACATGCTCGGCAACCCCTTCAGCCTGCCCCTCGCCGTCAGCGGGATCACGCGCACCGGGACGGCGACGGGGACCATCGGGACGTCGTTCTTCGTCTACGACCCGGCCATCGCGAACTACCGGACGCTCTTCACGAGCAACCCCGGCAACGGCGGCGCGTCGGACTTCGTCGCGGTGTGGCAGGGCCTCTTCGCCCAGCTGACCAACGTCACCACGGCGACGGCCCCGCAGTACACGTACGCCGTCGCCTCGACGAGCACGACCGCGACGCCGCCGTTCTACGGACGGACGGCCGCCTCGGCACCGTACGTCCAGCTCCTGCTCGACGGCACGACGGCCGCCGGGGTGGAGCTCCACGACGTCGCGGCCTACGTCCGCTTCACGCCGGACGGCCTCGCCACGTGGGACGCTGACGACGCGAGCAAGCTCGCCCTCCCGCCCGGCGTCGGCCACGCGCTCCTCGCGCCGGTCGGCGTGAGCGAGCGCGGCACGCGTGCGCGCCTCGCCGTGAACAGCTTCTCTGACGCCGCGACGGAGGCCGTCGCCGTCCCGGTGGACTTCATGGCGACCGAGGCCGGCGCCTTCACCGTCTCGTGGGCCGGTGCCGCCGAGCTCCCGGCCGGCTGGGCCGCCACGCTCACCGACGCCGTGACCGGCACGGTGACGGACCTCCGCCAGACACCGTCCTATGCCTTCGAGGCCGCGGCGACGGACTGGACCGAGCGCTTCACGCTGCTCGTCGCGCCCCGCGGCACCGTCGCCGGTGAGGGCGCGCCGGACGCGGTCCGCGTCGGCACGTTCGCGCCGAACCCGGCCGCGGGCGCCTCGCGCCTCGCGTTCACGGTCGAGGCCGCGCAGACGGTCCGCGCCGTCGTCGTGGACGCGCTCGGCCGGGAGGTCGCGGTCCTCTTCGAGGGCGCGGTCGCTCCGGGCACCGAGACGACGCTGGCCATCGACGCCGGCCGCCTGTCGCCGGGCACGTACGTCGTCCGCATCACGGGCGAGGCGTTCGCCGAGACGCGCCGGCTGACGATCGTCCGGTAACTCCGGACCGGTCCGCTTGGACCGGGATAAAACGG
>JANPJI010000188.1:0-4023 GCA_031425425.1 Rubricoccaceae bacterium | reverse complement strand
GTGGGTGTACCGGACGCAGGAGCCGGTGACGGCAGCGTTCTCCGTAGTGGGCGAGGCGTCGCCGGTCGAGGCGTCGGGTGTCGCGGTGTCGGTGCGTCCGAACCCGGCCGGCGGTCGCGTCGAGGTCGTCGTGTCGCTGGCCGAGGCGGGATCAGTCCGCGTCGTCGTGCTGGACGCGCTCGGCCGCGAGGTCGCCGTGGTGCTCGAAGGCGAGGTGGCAGACGGCGAACAGGCCGTGAGCGTGGACACGTCGCGGTGGCCTGCAGGCGTCTACGTCATCCGCGCCGCAGCCGGAGCGGGCGTCGCCACGGCGCGCCTCGTCGTCGCGCGCTAGCGCTCGCCGGGGCGGCTCGGACCGAACGTCGCCACAGCGCCCCGGATCGCCTCTACATTCGGCGCGCCCCCCACCCCGCCCTGCCGCCTTGCTCGTCCCGACCGCCGAGAGCCTCTTCAAGCCGGTCCACCTCGCCGAGCACGCGCGGCGCCTGGCCCGGACCCAGACGGTCGAGACGGACGAGTCGCGGGGCCGGCCGCTGCGCCCGATCCTCCGCGAGGCCATCGGCGACCTCACGGCGGCGTACCGTGCGCTCGCCGCGGCGGGCAAGGCCGGCGAGCCGCTCACGCCCGCCGCGGAGTGGCTGCTGGACAACTTCCATGTCGTCCGCGACCAGCTCCGCGAGGCCGAGGCGACGCTCCCGAAGGCCTACTACCGGCTGCTGCCCAAGCTCAAGGCCGGCCCGTACGGAGGCCTGCCGCGCGTCTACGAGATCGCCGAGACCCTCGCCGGGCTTACGGACAACGCGGCCGACGCGCAGCACCTCGAGTCGTTCGTGGAGGGCTTCCAGGAGGTCGAGCTGCTGACGCTCGCCGAGCTGTGGGCGCTCCCGATCCTGCTCCGCGTGGTCCTCGCGCAGCGAGTGGCCGCGCTCGCGCGCCCGATGCGCGAGCAACTCGCCGACCGCCACGCCGCGGCCGTGTGGGTCGCCAAGATCACCGCCGACACCACCGAGGACGCGTCCGAGGTCGTCCGCGGGCTCGCCGAGATGGCCAAGGAGCGCACGAACCTCTCCGGCCCGTTCGTGCTCGCGCTCACCTCGAACCTCCAGGCACGCGGCGGCAGCGCGGTCGCCCTCGAATGGATCGAGCACCGCCTCCGCGCGCGCCGCGCCTCCCTCGACGACATCGAGCGTCAGGCGACGCAGCGCGAGACGCAGTGGCAGGTGTCCATCGCCAACGCCGTGATGGCGCTGCGCGGGGCCGCCGAGACGGACTGGATGGCGTTCGTCGAGCGCCTCTCGGCCGTCGAGCAGACGCTCCGCGACGACCCGGCGGGCGTCTACGCCGGGATGGACAAGGCTACGCGCGACGACTACCGCCACCAGATCGAGCGCCTCACGCGGCGCTCGCCCGAGACCGAGTTCGGCGTCGCCGAGCGCGCCCTCGCCCTCGCCCGCGAGGCCGCCGAGGCCGACGAGCGCGTGCCCACGTCGGACCACGTCGGCTACTGGATCGTCGGCCGCGGCGTGCGTGCGCTCGGCGAGGCCGTCGGCTACGACGCGCTGCCGAGCCGCCGTCTGCTGTGGCTCTCCCACCGCCACCCGACGGCCGTCTACCTCAGCGGCATCTCGGCCGTGACGGCCATCGGGCTCGCCATCTCGGTGTGGATCGCCGACGCCGCAGGCGCGCACGCGGGCCTGCTCGCGCTAACCGTCGCCGCGGCGTTCGTGCCGCTGCTGGACTTCGCCGTGACGTTCGTCAACTGGAACGTCGTCCGGTTCCTGCCGCCGGTCCGGCTCCCGCGCCTGGACTTCCGGGCGGGCATCCCCGCCGAGGACCGCACGTTCGTCGTCGTGCCGACGCTCATCACATCGCCCCAGCACGCGGCCGACATGGTCGAGCGGCTGCACGTCCACGCCCTCGCCAACCCCGACGCCTCGCTCCGCTTCGCGCTCCTCACCGACTGGGCCGACGCCCCGGAGCCGTCCATGCCCGGCGACGAGGCAACGCTGGAGGCCGCCCGCCTCGCCATCCGCGCGCTCAACGACCGCGAGCGCGCGGCACGGTCCCGCGGCGACGGCGCGCCGAGCGCCGACCGCTTCTTCCTGCTCCACCGCGAGCGCCGCTGGAACGAAGCGCAGGGCGTGTGGATGGGCTGGGAGCGCAAGCGCGGCAAGCTCGAAGAGTTCAACGAGCTCCTGCGCGAGCCCGACGCCGCGACGAGCGTGATCGCCGTCGAGGGCGACTTCCGCGAGGCGACCGCAGGCGGGGCCGTCCGCTACGTCCTCACGCTCGACGCCGACACGCGCACGACGCCCGACGGCGCGCGCGCGCTCGTCGCGACGGCGGCGCACCCGATGAACCGGCCCCAGTACTCGGCGACGAGTGGGCGCGTGACGTCGGGCTACGGCGTATTCCAGCCGCGCGTCTCGCTCTCGCCCGAGAGCGGCCGCCAGACGCTCTTCGCGCGCGTCTACTCCGGCCGCCCCGGCGTGGACCCGTACACGACGGCCGTGTCGGACGCCTACATGGACCTCTTCCGCGAGGGCATCTACACCGGCAAGGGCCTCTACGACGTCGACGCGTTCCGGCACACGCTCAGCGGGGCCGTCCCCGAGAACGCCGTCCTCTCGCACGACCTGCTGGAGGGCAACCACGCCCGGGCGGCCCTCGCGACGGCCGTCGAGGTGTTCGACGACTACCCGTCGCGGTACGCGTCGTTCTCGTCGCGGCTGCACCGGTGGGTCCGCGGCGACTGGCAGCTGTTCCCGTGGCTGCTGCCGCGCGTGCGGGACGCGAGCGGGCAGAAGCGCCGCAACCCGCTCTCGGTCGTGGGCCGGTGGAAGCTGTTCGACAACCTGCGCCGCAGCGTCACGCCGCCCGCGATCCTGCTGTTCCTCGTGCTGGCGTGGACGGTCCTGCCGGGGTCGCCGTTCGTGTGGACGCTCATCGCGCTGTTCGTGATGGCGTTCCCGATCTACGCGCCGGCCGCGCACGGCTTCCTGTTCCAGCCGCCCGACACGGTGACGTCGAGTTGGCTCCGCATCCTGTGGTCCGACGCGCGGATGCACGCGACCCAGATCGGCCTCTCCGTCGTGTTCCTGGCGCACCAGTCCGTCGTGATGCTGGACGCGATCGGGCGGACGCTCTGGCGGATGGTCGTCACGCGAAAGAAGCTCTTGGAGTGGACGACCGCGCAGCAGGCCGAGGAGGCCGCGCAGGAGATCCCGCCCTCGATGTGGGGCTCGGTCGCATGGGGCGTCGCCGTGCTCGCCGCCGTCGCCCTCGCCTCGCCGATCGCGCTCGTGGTTGCCCTGCCGTTCGCCGCGGCCTGGATCGCGGCCCCGTGGATCGCGCGCCGCGTCAGCCGCCCGCTCTCCAGCGACGCCTACACGCTCACGGCCGCCGACCGGACCACGCTCCGGCGCGTCGCCCGGCGGACGTGGCGCTTTTTCGACGACACGCTCACGGACCGCGACCGGTGGCTGCCGCCGGACAACCTGCAGGTGCAGCCCGCGCAGGGCCTCGCCCGGCGGACGTCGCCGACCAACATTGGCCTCGCGCTCGGGGCGGTCCAAGCCGCCCGCGACCTGGGCTACCTCACGCGCACGGAGGAGGTCCGCCGGGTCGGCCTCATGCTCGCCTCGGCGGAGAGCCTGGAGCGCTTCAAGGGGCACCTCTACAACTGGTACAGCACCGAGACCGGGGCCGTGATGGCCCCGCGCTACGTCTCGACGGTCGACTCGGGCAACCTCGCCGGGGCGCTGCTGACGCTCAAGCAGGGCCTCCTCGAAACGGCCGATGCGACGTGGCCCAACCCGTGCACGCTCGACGGGCTGTCCGACACGCTCGCCGAGGTCGCCCCGTCCGCCGGACCGGCCCGCGGGGAGGCCGTGGCCCTCGGGCGCGGGCTCGCCGAGCGCGCCCCGCGCGGTCTCGGCGCGGGGCGCCCCCGCCACGCCGTCGTCAGCGGGGACGCCCCCGAGCGGATACGCCACCCCCCCGACGAGCCCCACGAGGGACGCG
>JANPJI010000187.1:0-4294 GCA_031425425.1 Rubricoccaceae bacterium | reverse complement strand
GCGGCCCACCCGATCAGCGGGAGCAGGTCCACCGTGACGGATTCCTCGCCGGCCCCGAACTGGGCGCTGAGGCGGAGCAGGAGGTCGCGCTCTCGGTCGGTCAGCGTGTCCCAGTCGCGGGCGTCCTGCGCGAGGTCGATGCCGGCGGGGTCCCACGTGCCGAGCTTTTTGGCCTTGGCGAAGAGGCGCATCGGGAGCACGCGGTAGTCGAGGCCGCGGCGCGTCGTCGTGAAGTCGGGCATGGCAGCGGGAGAAGGCCGGTGAGCGCAGGCCGTGCAGTGTAGCCGCTGCGCCGTCCCCGCGCCGCGCCGAGGCGCGCCCGGCCCTACCGCTTCGGCCGGAGCGTCACCACGGGCAGCAGGCACTCCTCGAGCGAGACGCCGCCGTGCTGGAACGAGTCGCGGTACTGGTTCACGTAGCGGTTGTAGTTCGTCGGGTAGACGAAGTACGTGTCGCCGCGGGCGAAGATGTAGTTCTCGTTGATGCCCAGCCGCGGGAGGCCGTACGTCTCGGGCTCGCGGACGAAGATCGCGTCGGCGGCCTCGGCCTTGAGGTTGCGGCCGTGCTTGTAGCGCAGGCTCGTGCTCGTCTCGCGGTCGCCGATGACCTTAGACGGGTGGAGCGCGCGGACGGCCCCGTGGTCCGTGCTGATGACGACCGTGCAGTCGTGGCGGGCGAGTTCGCGGAGCGCCTCGTAGAGCCACGAGTGCTCGAACCAGGCCGCGGTGAGCGCGCGGTAGGCCGGCACGTCGGGCGCGATCTCCTTGAGGATGCGCGTGTCGGAGCGGCTGTGGGCCAGGATGTCGACGAAGTTGACGACGACGGCCGAGAGGTCGTGCTGGAGCAGGTCCGTCACGCGCTCGGCGAAGTGCGTCCCGTCGGACTGCGAGACGAGCTTGTCGTAGCGCATCCGGACGTCAATGTGGCGGCGCTGGAGCTGGTCTGCGAGGAATTCGGCCTCGTGGGCGTTGAGGCTCGTCTCGTCCTGGCGCTCGTCCACCGTAAATGTCTGCGGGAAGCGCCGCGCGAGGTCGATCGGCAGCAGGCCGCCGAAGAGGGCGTTGCGCGCGAACGGCGTCGCGGTCGGCAGCACGCCGTAGTGCCACGCGCGGTCGATCTCGTAGTCGGCGTGGAGCAGCCGCTCGAACAGCAGCCACTGGTCGTAGCGCATGCAGTCCACGAGGAAGAACACGACCGGCCGCTTGGGCTTCTCGCCCGGCCCGCCGAGGTGCGGGAAGACGTAGCGCGTGAGCACCTCGTGGCTCAGCACGGGGCGCTCGTCGGACGGCTTGCCGCCCTCGCGCGCCTCGGCGACCCACGCCGGGTACGCGCCCTCGACGAACTTGGCGAAAGCCACGTTGGCCTCGCGGTACTGGTCGTCGAGAATCTGGCGAACGCCCTCGTCGGCCCCCTCCAGTTCCATGTCGTGCCGGACGAGCTGCTCGTAGACGTCCGTCCACTCTGTCGGGTCCAGGCGCCCGCCGATGCGGCTCGACAGCTCGCCGAAGCCCTGGAGGTAGTCCTGCTGGACGTGCGCGCCGCGGATCCGCTCGCCGTCGAGCAGCCGCTTGACCGTCAGCAGGATCTGCTTCGGGTTGACGGGCTTGATGAGGTAATCCGCGATGTCGCCCCCGATGGCGTCCTCCATGAGGTGCTCCTCCTCGGACTTGGTGATCATCACGACGGGCGTCTCGGGGCGGACGGCCTTGATCTCCTGCAGCGCGTCCAGCCCGCCGAGGCCAGGCATCTGCTCGTCGAGGAAGACGACGTCGTAGCGGGCGTCCTTGACCCGGGCGACGGCGTCGGCCCCGTTCGTGACCGTCTCGACGTCGTAGCCCTTCGCCTGGAGGAAGAGGACGTGGGGCTTGAGGAAGTCGATCTCGTCGTCGGCCCAGAGGATGCGCGGCATGGAGAGGCGGGAGCGTGCTCGGAGGGGAACGGGGCGGGGGGCGGCGTGGTGCCCCCGTCCGTACCCCGCCGGCGGCGCGCGGTTCGCCGCGGTGCACTCCGCCGCGGCGCGGGGATCGGAAAGACGCGCACAGCACGCAGTGCCTGTACCACGGAAACTCCACGGCCGGACCCGGCGCGAATCGACCCCTGCCAACCGTTTGCCATCCCACTCCCGCGCCTGCGGCCCCCCTCCCGCCTTCCTCACTCGAATGCGCATCCGCCTCTTGCTCGCCGCCGCGGTCCTCGCCGGCACCCCGCTCGCCTCGGCCCAGACCCAGGGGCCGCCCCCGCCGCCGCTCGCGACGGACTGGCACCTCCTCGACCCGGCCGAGAGCTCCGCCGGCGTCTCGGCCGCGCGCGCCTACGCGCAGCTCGAGGGCCGCACACCGACGCCGCTCGTCGTCGCCGTGATCGACTCGGGCGTCGACATTCTGCACCCGGACCTCGCGCCCGCCCTCTGGACCAACCCCGGCGAGACGGCCGGCAACGGCCGCGACGACGACGCGAACGGCTACGTGGACGACGTCCACGGCTGGGGCTACCTCGGCGGGGCCGACGGCCGCAACATCGAGCACGAGACGCTCGAAGTCGCCCGGCTCGCCGGCATGTGCCGCGCCGAGGCCGCCCCGGCCGGGACCGACTGCGCGGCCGTCGAGGCCGACCTCACCGAGCGCCGCGCCACGTACGAGACGCAGATGACGCAGATGGCGCCCATCTTCGCCCAGGTCGGCGCGGCGGACTCGCTCCTCGCGGCCCGCTTCCCCGGCGTCTACGACGGCACCAACGCCGCCACGCTCGACGGCGCGGGCGACCCGACCGTCGCCCAGGCGCAGACGATGCTCGGCTTCCTCGCCGCCAACGGGGCCACCGTCGCGGACCTCAACGCGTTCAAGGACCAGATCTCGTCGAGCCTCCGCTACGGCCTCAACCCGGACTACGACATCCGCGCCCGGATCGTCGGCGACGACCCGCTCGACACCGACGACCGCGCGTACGGCAACGCGGACGTCTCCGGTCCGGACCCGGGCCACGGCACGGGCGTCGCCGGCCTCATCGCGGCCATCCGAGGCAACGGCATCGGCATCGACGGCCTCGCGCCGAACACGGCCGAGGCGCAGCCCGTCCGCATCATGGCCCTCCGTGCCGTCCCCGACGGCGACGAGCGCGACAAGGACGTCGCCAACGCGATCCGCTACGCGGTCGACAACGGCGCGCGGATCATCAACATGAGCTTCGGCAAGTCGTTCTCGCCCCAGAAGAGCGCCGTCGATGCGGCCGTCCGCTACGCGACGGAGCGCGGCGTCCTGCTCGTCCACGCCTCGGGCAACGACGGCGAGGACCTCGAGCCCGGTGCGGGCAACGACAACTTCCCGACCGCCTTCTACGGCACCGGTGCCGACGCTGGCCAGAGCTCGGCGACGTGGCTTGAGATCGGGGCGAGCGGGCCGGGCGTGGCCACCCTCGCGGCTCCGTTCTCGAACTACGGCCAGACGCGCGTCGATCTCTTCGCGCCCGGACAGACGGTGACGTCGCTCGCTCCCGGTGGCGGCGTCCAGACGGCCGACGGCACCAGCTTCGCCTCGCCGGTTACGGCCGGCGTCGCGGCCCTCGTGATGGCCTACTTCCCCGATCTCTCGGCCGCCCAGGTCCGCCAGATCCTGATGGACTCGGCCGTCCGCTACACCGACGCCGAGGTCGGCCGGCCAGGCGACAGCGCGCCGGTCCGCTTCGGCACGCTCTCGGTCTCGGGCGGGGTCGTCAACGCGGCCGAGGCGGTCCGCCTGGCCATCGAGCGCTCGGGCAGCTGAGGCCCCGGAGCCGGACAGCCATCGGGGGGCGGGTCGCGCGGCGGCTCGCCCCCCGGTGCGTTGTGGCGGATCCGCGCCGCGCGTGGCCCGTCCCACGCGCCCACTCTCCTCTCCTTTCCAATGGCGACGTTCACGAAAGGCGACACGGTCTCGTGGTCGTGGGGCTCCGGCACAGCGACCGGGACCGTCGCCGAGGCGTTCACCGACAAGGTCACGCGGACGATCAAGGGCAGCGAGATCACGCGCGACGCGAGCGCCGAAGATCCAGCCTACCTCATCGAGCAGGAGGACGGCGACCGCGTCCTCAAGTCCGCGTCCGAGCTCAAGAAGTCGTAAAACGTACTGTCCTGACAGCCGAGCGCCCGCCCCTTCGTGAGAAAGGCCGGGCGCTCGTACGTTCCAGCGAGGCCATAGGCGCCTCGGCGGAGCCCGTTACGGGTTGATGAACACGCCTGCAATGACGTTAACCTGCGCCACCGTCAGCGTTTCGTCGAACGCCTCGGCGACCGCGTTGGCGCCGTAGGTCGCGCCGAGGG
>JANPJI010000186.1:0-8406 GCA_031425425.1 Rubricoccaceae bacterium | reverse complement strand
CCCTCGTGGACGCCGACGGCCGCATCGGGCTGCGGCTCACGCCCGAGCAGGTCCGCCAGGCGCGCGCCGCCGGGCGCCTCGGCGACGTGGCCGGCGGGTACACCCGCACCGCCCCCGGCGCTGCGTAGCCAGTCGGCAATGGCCAGTGAAAATCTCTTCTGCCACTGGCCACTGCCCCCATCCCTCCTGCCATGCCCCGCGGATTCCTGCCCCCGGCGTCGCCCGGCCTCTCGTACCCCATCACGGTCCTGCCGCCGGGCGACTTCGCCGAGGGCGACGCGGACCTGCTCTCGAAGGTCGGGGCCAACATGGCCGTCGCCGAGGCGCAGACCGAGGGCCGCGTGCCGTCTCCGCTGTCCCGGGCGTACATGTTCTACACGGCGCTGTTCGGGCGCTCGCTCGCGATGACCGGCAACGACGTGCCCGGCGCGCCGCCGGCGGAATCCGACGCGGACCGCCTCGCCAACGAGGGCCGGCGCGCGCTCCAGACGCGCGCGCGCGCCACCTTCCGAGGCCTCTGCGCCGCGTTCGCGCTCCGCGACGCGCTCGGGCTGGAGATCGCGCTCCGGCGGATCCCGCTCGTCGCCGACGGCCAGGGGCTCGCCCGCGTGCTGCTGCCCAACCTCCGCACCGGGCCCGGTGGCGCGGCCTACTGGCAGGCCATGCGCGTCTTCACGGTCCGCGCCGTCGCCGACGCCGGCTCGCGGCCCGAGGTCCTCGCCGGCCTCTCGCCGCTGACCGGCCTCTTCCCGGCCGCCCGGCCGCCCGGCCGCGCCCTCGCCGGCGTCTTCTGGTACGACCCCGCCGCGGGCGTCTGGCGCGACCCCACCGGCCCGGACCCGACCGGCACCGACAGCCCGCTCTCCAGCCAGACCGCCGCCGCCGTTCGCGGCGCGATGGCGGCGTGGCTCCAGAGCGTGCGCACCGCCTTCGCGACCGGCAGCCTGCAGAACGTCGGCCTCGACGCGCGCCGCGAGGGGCTCGTCAAGGCAGAGCTCGACGCGTGGGCGAGCGAGCTCTCGGCCGTCCCGGCCGGCGGCGTGCGCGTCGCGGCGGGGCAGATCGCGTCCGAGGGCGAGCCCGTGCCCGCCTTCCTGCTGCCCGTCTGCCAGGACGTGCTGCCGGCCGTCGTGTCGGACCTCGGCCTGCACCAGGGCCGCCTCGTGGTCACCTCGACCGGCCTGCGAGACCGCACGCGGCGCGTGTGGGGCCGCCTGGCGGGGCACCCGGACCTCGGCGCGAAGGTCGCGGCGCTCCCCATCTCGGGCGACAACCTCGGGGCCGCCCTCGGCCTCGGCGCAGCGGCTGCGCCGACCCGGTTCGTCGTCGTGGACAAGCTGTTCACGCCCAAGCTCTCGTTCCTGACGCAGAAGGGGCTCTCGGACGAGTGGCGCGCGCTCGAAGTGTCCAACCACGGCTCCATCGAGCACGCCCTGCTCCCGTTCGCGCCCGAGATCCTCGAACTGCTGGACCCGCTCGACCTCGCCGCCGCCGCGCGCGGCGAGCTGTCGCAGGACATGCACCACTACATCGTCCGCCTGACGGTGGGCGGGAGCGAGGTCGTGCAGCTCTACTCGACGTCCGGCGACGGCCCCTACGCCGTCGACGCGGCCGTCCTCGCGGACACCGTGGACCTGCGCGTGTTTCCCAACTTCGACCTGGACCCGGTCCGCACCGTCCTCGCCCGGCCCGACGGGACCGCGCCCGACGCGACGTACTACGCCCGCGCGCGGCTCAGCCCGACGTGGGACTTCGGCGTGACGGCCATCCGGCTGGACCGCACCGAGGGCGCGCGCCGCGTCGGCCCGACGGGCACGGTCGAGCGCCGCGGGTCGCTCCACGCGACCGAGCCCGGCGCGTACCCGCCCGGCCAGGCCGACTTCTTCACGCTCCCGGACAAGCCCGACGCCTTCTCGTTCGGCGGGCGCGGGCTGTGCGTGCTCGCCCTCCGCCCGCCCGGCCGCACGCCCGAGGCCGGCCTCAACGCCCAGGACTGGGAGATCGCGGTCGACTTCGGCACGTCCAACACGTGCGTCGCCACGCGCGCCGCGGACGGCACCGGGACGGCGGCCCCACTCGCGTTCCCCGTCTTCACGACGACGCTGCTCAAGACGCCGACCTACACCGCGCTCGAGCCCGTCAACGAGGGTGCCGCGGCGACCATCGACTTCTTCTACAAGCTCTCCGACGCCGACCAGCGCCTGACGCCGTACCCGTACTTCCCAACGCAGGTCTTCACCCAGCAGAAGCAGCTCCCCGGCACGCCCGACGGCGTGCTCGACCTCTCGGCCGGGCTCATCTACTTTCTCACGCCCAGCCTCGGGACCGGCCTCCAGGCGCTCCGCATCACCGAGGGCTTCGACGTGCCCGGCGACGAGCGCCCGCTCACCAAGCGCTTCCGCCTCGAAACGGACATCAAGTGGACGCGCCGCGAGTGGATGGGGGCCTTCATGGAGCACCTCCGCAAGCAGGTCGCCCTGTCGGCGGCGTACCAGTTCGCGCGCGTGGCCAAGGCCAGCTTCTCGTTCCCGAAGGCCTTCTCGCGGGCGGACGAGGCCAACTACGAGATGGTGCTGAGCCGGATCTGGGGCAGCGAGGTCGTGCAGCCGCTGCTGAGCGAGTCCGAGGCCGTCCGCAACACGCTCGCCGGGCAGGCCAACCCGCACGTCGTGTTCGACATCGGCGGCGGGACGACGGACGTGATCGGCTTCAACGGCCAGCGGCCGGCCTTCCAGACGTCGTTCCGCCTCGCCGGCGGCCAGATCACCCGCTACGTCCATGCCTCGCCGCACTTCCGCGAGGCCCTCGCCGAGGTCGTGCAGACGATCCGCCCCGGAGCGTACCCCGCGACGCTGCGGATGCTCGGCGGCAGCGGCACGGACCAGGTGGGCAGCGCGTGGACGGGCCTCCTGCAGGTGCTCGACGACGACGACCCCTCGGGCCGGCTTCTCGCCAACGTCTTCCTCAACCTCGCCGAGAGCGGGCGCGCGGACGACGAGGCGGGCCGCGCCATCCGCGGCTTCTTCCTGACGAACGTGCTGCTCTTCGGCGGGCTCGGGTTCTACGCCGGCCGCCTGCTCGCCGCGGCGTCTGCGGGCGAGATCCCCGGCGGGGCCGGCCCGTTCCCCCTCGGCGACACGTCGCTGACGCTCACCGGCAACGGGTCCAAGCTCTTCCGGTCCGTCTCGTCGGAGCGCTCGCCGTTCGGGCCGGTCTTCGAGGCGCTCTTCCGGCTCGGCCTCGGCGACTCGGCACAGCCGCCGCGCGTCCACTTCAACGGCATCTACAAGCTCGCCGACGGGACGGTCGCGCCCAAGACGACGGTGGCGATGGGCCTGCTCTCGGCCGGGAGCCCCACGAACGCGCCGATTCCGGTCGCCAACATCGTCGGCGAGACGGTCGATGGGCAGACGTTCGCGGCCCCGCTCGTGCCGTTCTACGCCCGCATCCGCCGCGGCGAAGCGTTCGTGGCCCCGCCCGCGCCGCCGCCCGACCTCGCCGCGTTCCTCGACGCGCTCAACGCGCACATCCCGCGCGGCGAGCGCAACGGCTTCCCCATCGTGCCCGGCGTCGGGCGCGACTGGCACGTCGGCGTCAAGGAGACGCTCTACCCGCGCTCGGTCGGCACGCTCCGCGAGCGCCTCGCCGCCACCGCGTCGGGCCTGAGCGACTCCGACGACGACGTCGCGGTGACGTCGGCGATGGAGCCGCTGTTCATCGCCGAGCTCGCGGCGCTTATCGACCAGGTCCGCGAGGACTACGCCGGTACGCCCCGATGACCCGCACCGCCCTCGTGCTCGCCCTGCTCGTCGCTGCCGCCCCGGCGCGCTCTCAGACGGTCCCGACACCGGAGCAGATCGACCGGATGGAAGCAGCTGTTGACCGGGGCGTCCGTGACTCGACCCGGGCGCGGAACGACGCCAACCGTGCCACCAGCACTGGCAGCCAGGAAGAGCGTCAGGAAGCCAGACGAAAGGTCGCCGAGGTGAATCTGCTTCTCGCGGATGCTCGGGACAGTTTGGGCCGCGCGATGGCGCTGGTTGCCGCGTCGGTCGGAGGTGATGCGGACCGCGACGCGGGCGACACCACGGAAGTCGTGCGTGGTACGGCAGAGGCGATCCCTGAAACGTCCGGGACAGCTGGGGACGATGGAGAGGGCCCGTGGTACACGACGTGGCCCGTGATCGCCCTCGGCGTGGCGCTGCTCGCGCTCGCCGGAGCGGCCGCGTGGTGGTTCACGCAGCGCCGCGGCGGCCGGAGGAGCACGGCATTCGCTCCGCAGGCCAGCCGGCAGGCGTCCCGAGGCTCCGACGTGACCGCACAGGGCCTCGCGCAGGGCCTGGCATCCCCGTTCGTCCCGCAGGCGCAGTTCGACGACCTCAAGCGGCAGGTGCAGACGCTGCAGAAGAACCTGGACGAACTGCGAGCGTGGGCCACGGACGACTTCAACCGGAAGGAGGCCGCCCGCGCCGCGGCCGCCGCGCCGGTACCGGTCGCGGTGCCCGCTGCGGTCCCGGTCGCGCTTTCCCCGGCCGACGCCGTCGCGGCGGCTTTCGCCGACTGGTGCCGCCGCGCGACGCCGATGATGAGCCGCGTCGACTTCTTCGCCTCCGACCTCGCCGCGCGCGTTCCCGGCGCGAGCGCGCGGGCGGTCTACCGCGACCTCAACTCGCAGGCCGAGCCGGTCCGCTTCGACGCCGCGGGCGGCGCGTCGCCGGCCGAGTTCTGGCTCGTCACGGCGGGCTCCGAGGCGCTCGTGTTCCCGCAGCCGCTCAACGCGCACCAGTTCCGCGACCTCACGCGCATCTTCGACGGCACGGCGACGCCGGCCACGCTCGGGAGCATCGCCCCGGCGCGCGTCCGCGACGAGGGCGCGGCGTTCGCGCTCACCGCGCCCGGCCGGGTGTCCGGCCGATGACGCCCTTCCCGACCTACGGGCTCGTCTTCGCGCTCGCCGTTGTCCTCTACGTCGCGTTCTACCTCGTCCCGCTCGTCGCACGCGGTCGGGCGCTGCACCTCATGGCGCTGGAGAGCCTGCTCCAGGCGCTCCGCCGCGACCTCGACCACGAGTCCTCTGCGCTGACTACCGTTCTCAACCCGGCGAAGAGGTCTGCCAGCGACATGGCGGACGAGAGAACGCGTCTCGGAGGGTTCAAGATGACGGTGGCAACAGGAACCTGGGCAAATATCAACAAAGACGCCTCTCCGCCGCCGCCCACCACCGAGCCCGTCCCGCAGAAGCAGGCCGCCGAGCGCCTGATGCGGCTCCCCGCGCTGCGGACCGACTACGGCGACGGCGTCGTGCAGGAGGCCGTGGACCAGATCCGCGCCCAGTACCCGGATGGGGCCTACCAGCGCTTCGAGGTCGAGCGCCTGCCGACCGTCGCCGCGTTCGCCGAGCGCGTCGGCGCGGCGCGGACGATGGCGGGCCTGTTCGTGCTCGTCGGGCTCTTCTTTACGATGGTCCGCCTCAACGGCGTCGTCGGGGCGATTGCGGACGCCGCGGGCGGCGCGACGATGGCCCCCGCGCAGTTTCTCGCCACGATGGGCGCGCTCATGAACGGCATCGGCGGCGCGTTCGACTCGTCCATCGTCGGGCTCGGCCTGATGGTCGTCGCGCTCGTCGCCGTGGGTGGGATCGACCTCGTGGCTGCGCGGCGCATCCACACGCTCGAACGGGCCGTCGTCCACACCGTCGTGCCGGGTCTCGCGGACCTCCACGACCGCCTGATGCCCAACCTCACGCTCGCCGACCTCCTCGCCGAGACGGGCGCGCACCTGCGCACGCTCGGCACGACCGTCCGCGGCCTCACGGCGGGCCTCGACGGGAGCCTCGCCGGGCTCGGCGACCGCATCGCGGACATGATGGGCGACTTCTCGTCCTTCCAGCACCAGTACGCCAAGCTCGACGACCTGCTCAAGCACATCGGCGAGGCGAGCGTGCACCTCCGCGACACGACGGGCGCGCTCAAGGGGGCCGCGCGGCGCATCGGCGACCCGCTCGACGAGTTCAACAAGACGCTGCTGCGCCACATCGAGGCCGTCGCGGGCTCGGTCGAGACCACGAGGGACGGCTTCGAGACCCTCGGCGAGCAGGTCGCAGCCGTCGCCGTGCAGACCGACAGCGCCGTCGGCCGCATCGAGGCGTCGGCCGGGAACACGTTTGCCGACAGCCTCGAACAACAGCAGACGGCGTTGCGTGCGCTCGCGGCGCAGTCGGCCGCCATCGAGGCCCACTTTACGCGCCTCGCCGACGCGCTCGGCAAGGCCTCGCAGGTCCGCATCGACCAGTCGCTCGGGCGCATCGACCAGGCCGTGGGCCGCCTCGCGGAGGTCGAGGATGCCCCGCAGACGCTCTTCGCCTACCTCCGCGACGCGTTCGCCCGCCGCCGGCCTGCTCCGCTCCGCGCGCCACGCCCAGCCCCGCGGCCCGCGCCCTCTCTTGAGACGCCGCCGCCGACGTCCCTCTTCGACAGCCTGCCCCGTCCCGGCGGGGACCCGCCGGACGCCTTGTGAGCGACTCCCAGATCCTCGTCTCCCGCGAACTCCTCCGCAACGTCAAGCGCGAGGTGGACGACCTGCGCGACGAGCGCGACGCCCTCCTGGAGGCGCTCCGCGAGGCGGAGCAGGCCCGCACCGCTTCCGCCGACGGCGCTCCTGGCGCTGGCGCTCTCGACGACGACGCGGCGGACGTCGCCGCGCTCCAGGCGCAGCTCGACCGGGCCGTCGAGCGGACCGTCCGTGCCGCCGAGGAGCTGACGGCGCTCCGGACCGATCTCGCCGCGGCCCGCGCTGCCCTCGCCGAGGCGCAGGCCGAGGCGGCAGCCGCCCAGGCCGAGGCGGACACGCTCCGGCGAACGCATCCGATGCCGCCTCCGCCCCGCCGGCCCACAGCCCCGCCCGCCGCGGGCGCGACGGCGGGCACCGACGTGAGCGGGCCCGCGGGAGACACGGGCACGGGTCCGGCAGGCGTCGCCGGGCGCGCCTTCGCTGCGTGGTGCCGCCGCAACCGTGCCCTCGTGAGCCGGCCGTACCTCTTCGCGTCGTTCCTCAAGACCGCCGCCGAGGGCATGGAGGTCGAGGTGACGCCGGTCTACCGCGACCGCGCCGCGTCGGAGCCCACGTTCCGCAACGAGGCCATCGACGGCGTCGAGCACTGGCTCGTCCGCGTCGGCCCGGCGACGGTCCTGCTGCCGCAGCCGCTCTCCCACGCGCAGTTCCGCGAGCTCGCGCCCGCATTCGAGGGCGAGGCCACGCCCGAAACCGTCGGCACGGTCGTTCCGGCGGAGGTCGCCTTCGAGGGCGGCGCACATGTCCTCGTCGCCCCCGGCCGCGTCACCGCCGACGCCTGATCATGTCAGACCCGATCCCCCCCGACGTCCCGGACGAGTCGCTCTCGCCCCACGCCGCGCGCGCCCGGCGGTCCATCCGGGACGGGCTCGTGCAGTCCTGGGAGTCCGTGCAGGACCTGGTCGAGTTGGCGGACCAGTCCGCCCGCGAGGCAGAGCGCCTCGGTGCCGACCTGCGGGCCGAGCGGCAGCGCCGGGCCACAGATGAGCAGGCGGCCGCGGCCGCCCTGCGCACGCTCCGCGAGGAGCGCGACCGGTCCGCCAAGGACGCCGAGCGCCTCAGCCAGGCGCTCACCGAGGAGCGCGCCGAGGTGTCGGCGCGGGACCGTGCCCGCGACGCAGCCCTGGACCAGACGCGCTACGAGCGCGACGAGGCGCGGGCCGAGGCCGGCCAGCTGCGAGCCCAGATCGACCGCCTCCGCGCCGAGCCGGGCCGGTCCGCCGCCGAGGCTCCGCGAAGCCGCCCGGCGCGCGACGACGCGACGGCGAACGCCGCCCGGCGCGCGGAATCCGTCCCGGACGCCGACGCGTCCACCGCAGGCGCGTCCGGGGAGGAGGTGCCCGACGTGCTCGGTGCCGCGACGGATGCGACCCTCGCGTCTGTCTTCCAGGCGTGGTGCGCCGCGGCGAGCCCGGTCGTCGGCAAGGTGGCCTTCTTCGCCGGCGAAGCCGCCCGGACGTTCCCCGACGCAACCGTCGCGGCGGTCTACCGCGACGCTAACTCGCAGGCCCTCCCGGTGACGCTCCGCCTGTCCGGCGGGTCGAGCCCGGTCGAGCACTGGCTTGTCGCGGCCGAGGGCCGGCACTGGCTGCTGCCGCAGCCGCTCAGCGGGCAGCAGTTCCGCGAGCTCGCGCCGTGCTTCGAGGGGGCGGCGACGCCGGCCGCGCTGGCGTCCGTCCGGCCGGCCGAGGTGCGGGCCGTCGGTGCGGAGTTCGAGGTGGTCCGGCCGGGGCGCGTCGCGTAGGCGGGCCGGTCGGCGACGAGGACGGTGTTGCCCGGAGCCCTTCCGTTCCGCGGGCCCCGTCTGGGGCGCGTGCTCGGCCCGGCGGGCCTGCG
>JANPJI010000185.1:0-9589 GCA_031425425.1 Rubricoccaceae bacterium | reverse complement strand
GGCGCACGCGGCGCGGCGTGGCGGCGTGCGCCTCCAGTTCGACGCCGAGGACTTCCACCGCGGCGAACTCCCCGACACACCCGGCACGTCGGCGCGTCGCGCCGTCATCCGCCGCGTCGAGGCCGCCTTCATCCCCCGCGCCGACGCCGTCACGGCCGCCTCGGAGGGGATCGCGGACGCCTACGCCGAGGCCCTGAAAATCGCGCGGCCGACGGTCGTACTGAACGTGTTCCCCCTCGCCGACCGCGACGCACGCCTCCCGCCCGGTGCATCGGCAGACCACCCCGACGGAGCGCGGACGCTCTACTGGTTCAGCCAGACCATCGGCGACGGCCGCGGGCTCGAAGACGCCGTCGACGCGCTCGCACGGCTCCCGGCCGACGTCCACCTCGTCGTGCGCGGCACGTGGGCGGCCGGCTACGAGGCCGTCCTCCGCACCTGCGCGACGTCCGCCGGCGTGGCCGACCGCCTGCACTGGCTCCCGCCGGCCCCGCCGGGCGAGATGGTCGCGCGGGCCGGGCTCCACGACATCGGGCTCGCGCTCGAGCAGCCGGCGACGGTCAACCGCGACCTGTGCCTTACGAACAAGGCGTTCACGTACCTCCTTGCCGGCGTCCCGGTGATCGCTACGGAAACGACCGGCCAGTCACCGCTCGCAACAGGCGCGCCGGGAGCCGTCGCGCTCGTCCCGCATGCCGACGCGCCTGCGCTCGCCGCTGCCGTCGCCCGGCTCCTCGCCGACCCGGCGGCTGTGGCTGCCGCCCGCGCCGCGGGCCGTCTGTACAACTGGGACGTCGAGCAGGATCGGTTCCTGGATGTCGTCCGCCACGTCCTCCGGTTCGTGGGTGTGGCGATGTAGCGGATCGTCGGAGGGAAACGGCAGCACGCCCGGCATGTGCCGACGCCGGGGCATAGCTTGTCCGCGTCTCCCACCTCCCCCTTGTGAAGCGAGTCCTGATCGTCTCGCCCCACTTCCCGCCGGCCAACTACCCGGACATGCACCGGGTCCGGCAGAGCCTGCCCTACCTCCCGGCACTCGGGTGGGAGGCGGTGACGCTTGCCGTCGAGCCGGCGTCGGTGGAGGGCGCGATGGACAGCAACCTGCTCGCGACCGTCCCGACCGGTGCCGAGGTGCACCGAGTGCGCGCGCTCGACGTCCGGCGGACACGGCGGTTCGGGCTGGGGAGCCTCGCCATCCGCGCACTGCCCGCCCTCCGGCGGGAGGGCAACCGGTTGCTCGCCGAGGCCGCCGCTGCCGGGCGCCCGTTCGACCTCGTCTACTTCTCGACGACGCAGTATCCCGTCGCCGTCCTAGGGCCATATTGGAAGCGTCGCTTCGGCGTCCCCTACGTCATCGACGTGCAGGACCCGTGGCGGTCCGACCACTACCTCAGTCTGCCGGAGTCGCAGCGCCCGCCCAAGTTCTGGTTCTCGTACCGCCTCGACGCCGCGCTCGAGCCGTTCGCGATGCGCCACGTCGACGGCATCGTGTCCGTGTCGCAGGCCTATGTCGACGTTCTCCAGGCCCGCTACCCCGCCTCGGTCCGCGCCGACCGGTGCCTCGTGCTGCCCTTCGGCGGCCCCAAGGCCGACTTCGAGACGCTCGACCGGCTCGACCTCGCCAACCCGTTCTTCGCGCCTACGCCCGGCCACATCAACGTCGTGTACGTCGGCCGCGGCGGACACGACCTCGCGCGCGCCGCGCGGGCCGTCTTCGGCGCTCTCGCCGACGGCCTCCGGGACCGGCCGGACCTCTACGACCCGGTCCGGCTCTTCTTGATCGGGACCGACTACTCGCCCGCTGGACTCGGCCGCAAGACGCTCGAACCGCTCGCGGCCGCGTTCGGCGTCGCCGACCGCGTCACCGAGCACACGGCACGGATCCCGTACTTCCAGGCGCTCCACCTCATCCGCCAGGCCGACCTCGCCCTCGTCCCCGGCTCCGACGACCCGGCATACACGGCCTCGAAGCTGTACCCGTACATCCTCGCGCGGCGGCCGCTGCTGGCCGTGTTCGACGAGCGCAGCAGCGTCGTCCGCGTCCTGAGCGAGACGCAGGCCGGCGAGGCGGTCGTGTTCACCGAGTCCACACCCGAGGCGGACCTTCGCGCCCGAACGGGCGCGATGTGGACCGAGCTCCTCGGGCGGCTCCCGTTCGTCCCAGAAACGGACTGGGCCGCCTTCGAGCCGTACACCGCCCGCGAGATGACACGCCAGCAGGCCCGATTCTTCGACGAGACCGTCGCCCGCACGCGCGCGGCACGGGGCTAGGAGAGACCGACGCAACAGGCGCACCCGTTCTGCGCCATCTCTCCCCTCGACCGGGCCCCGAAGCGCTGTACGTTTCTTGGTCCCGCTACAGCCCACCCGATGCGTCTCGGCGTCCTCGCCACGCACCCCATCCAGTACCACGCGCCGCTCTTCCGGGCGCTGGCGCGCGAGGTGGACCTGGAGGTGTTCTTCGCGCACCGCCAGACCGCGGCGGGCCAGGCCGCGGCGGGCTTCGGCGTCGCGTTCGAGTGGGACATCCCGCTCACCGAGGGCTACCGGCACACGTTCCTCGACAACCGGGCCCGCACGCCGAGCACGGACACGTTCTCCGGCACGAACACGCCCGACATCGTCCGGGTCATCCGCGACGGCCGCTTCGACGCGTTCGTCGTCAACGGCTGGTACACGCGCAGCCTCTGGCAGGCCATCACGGCGTGCTGGCGGACCGGCACGCCGGTCCTCGCCCGCGGCGACTCGCAGCTTGCCGGGCCGCGGTCCGGCCTCCGCCGAGCCGTCAAGGAAGTTGCTTACCGCGCGTTCGTCCCCCGCTTCGACGGCTACCTCGTCGTCGGCGAGCGCGCCCGCGAGTACCTGCTCCACTACGGGGCACCGGCGGACCGGATGGAGTTCGCCCCGCACGTCGTCGACTCCGCTTTTTTCCGCGACCGTGCGGCTGCCTCGGACGCCGCCGCGACGCGCGCCTCGTGGGGCGTAATGCCCGGCGAGGCCGTGCTCCTGTTCGCGGGCAAGCTCCAGGACAAGAAGCGGCCGGCCGACCTGCTCGCCGCCGCCGCCGAGTTGACCGCGCGGGGGCGCGCCACGAGGGCCGTCTTCGTCGGTTCGGGTCCGCTCGAACCCGTGCTCCGCGCCGATGCCGCGCGCCTCGGCGTGGCCGCCCACTTCGCGGGCTTCCAGAACCAGACCGCTCTCCCGGCGAGCTACGCCGCCGCCGACGTGCTCGTGCTCCCGTCCGATGGAGGCGAGACGTGGGGGCTTGTCGTAAACGAGGCGATGGCCTGCGGGACGCCCGCCGTCGTCTCCGACGCCGTCGGCTGCGGCCCGGACCTCGTGCACGACGCCGACGCCGGCCGGACCGGGGCGGTGTTTCCCCTCGGGCAGCCATCTGCCCTCGCCGCAGCCATCGAGCGTGTCCTTCCGGCTATCGGAACCCCCGCGCTTGCGGTGGCGCTCCGCGAGAAGGTCGACCGGTACTCGCTCGACACGGCCGTCGCCGGGACACTCCGCGCCGCCCACCGCGCCGCCTCGCTGCGCACGACTCGCCCTCCTGGCGTCCCGGCTCGCCTCTCCACCACGGCCCTCTAGCCCATGCCGCTCGCCACGTCCCTCCCGCTCGACCTGCCCGACGAACCGTCGGACGTCCCCGCGGACGGCACAGCCTCCGACGTGCCTGCCGGCGCGCCGACCGGGGTCTACATCGCGCTCGGCGTCCTCGCCGTAGCCGGCCTGCTCACCGTCAACGGCCCGCTCACGGCTGCGAGCCTGATCACGCTCGCCGTCCTGATCCGCCTGCTGTGGCGCGCCGGCGAGCCGCCGGTGCTCCTCTTCGCCGTGGGCTTCCAGTGGCTCCAGGTGTCGGCCAAGATCTTCCACGCCGACCTGTTCCGGTCGTACATCGACGTGCTGTCGCCGTCGCCGTCGATCGTCGAGGCGACGTGGCTCTCGCTCGCATCGCTCGTGGTGCTCGCCGTCGGAATCCACCTTTCGCTGCGCCGCATCCCGTCGATGGGCGTGCGCATCCGCGAGGGCGTCGAGGCATTCTCGATCTCCAGGGCGTTCTGGGTCTATGTCGGCTTCTCGGTCGTCTCGGTGCTCATCTCTCAGTTTGCCTACGCCTCGGCAGGGCTGACGCAGATCCTGCTCGCGCTCGTGGACCTGAAGTGGGCGGCGTTCTTCCTGCTCGGCTACCTCGTGTTCAGCCGAGGCGAGGGCTACGCCGGCTTCCTGATCGCGTTCGGGTCCGAGTTCGCGCAGGGCATCGGCTTCTTCTCAGACTTCAAGACCGTGTTCTTCGTGGCGCTGCTGGCCGCGCTCGCCGCCCGCGTGACGATCTCCGGCCGCACGATCGCGCTCGGGATCGCGGGCGTCGTCGCGCTCGCGTTCATCGGGTCGGCGTGGACCGTCGTCAAGCCCGCCTTCCGGACCGAGATCTCGGAGGGCGGCGGGATGCAGACGACCTCGCTCGGGCGTTCGGCGCAGTTCCAGAACCTCGGCCGGCTCCTCGGCGAGCTTGGCCCGGCCGAACTCGTGCTGGGCCTCGACCCGCTCTTCCGGCGGATCGCCTACACGGACTACTTCGCGCTCACGATGGACTTCGTCCCCGCGCACCGGCCCTACGACGGCGGCGCGCTGTGGGGCGAGGCCGTCCGGCACGTGCTCACGCCGCGCATCCTCTTCCCGAACAAGGCGCGCCTGAGTTCGGACTCCGAGGTGACGATGCGCTACACCGGCCAGTACCTCGCCTCGGACGCAGAGGGCACGTCGATCAGCATCGGCTACGTCGGCGAGTCCTATGCAGACTTCGGGCCGGTCGGCATGTTCGGCGTCATCCTCCTTCTCGGCGTTGGCTGGGGGTGGGCGTACGGCTACTTCCTGAAGCGCTCGCCGGTGCCGCTTGTCGGCGTCGCGTTCTCGCTCGTCGTGCTCCTCGGGGCCTACCAGTTCGAGATGGCGAGCATCAAGCTGCTCGGCGGCGTCGTGATGAAGTTTGTCGTGCTCGCGCTCGTGACCCGCTGGCTCGGCAGCCGGCTCATCGGCTGGCTCTCCGACGAGCCGTCGAACGAGCACGCGCACGGTGTCGACCTCGTCGGCGTCGGCCCGACGGCCCCGGCATGAGCCTGCGGAGCGTCCACACGGTCGGCAGCCTGGAGGCCTCGCACGGCGGGCCGAGCCGGAGCGTCGTGCACCTGTGCGACGCGCTTGCGCGGGCCGGGGCGGAGGTCGAGATCGTCACCGCACGCCCGGCACGAGGCGAGGCGACAGTCGAACCGAGCGAGGCAGGTGTGACGGTCCGCGAGGTGGACGCGCCGGGCACGCGTGCGCTCCTTCCCGGCACTCGGAGCGCGTTCGGCGACGCAGTCGAGGCGGCGGCCGGCGGCGCGGTCGTACACGACCACGGCATGTGGCTCCCGACCGACGTCGCGGCGGCCCGGGCCGCCCGGCGGGCCGGAGCGCCGCTCGTCGTCGCGCCGAAAGGCATGGCCTCGGCGTGGGCGATGGGCCACCGCAAGGCCAAGAAGCAGGTCGCGTGGCACCTCTACCAGCGGCAGGCGCTCGCCGGCGCGGCACTCGTCCAGGCCACATCCGAGGCCGAGGTCGAGGACATCCGCCGGCTGGGCGTCCGCGGGCCTGTCGCGCTCGTGCGCCACGGCGTGGCCGTGCCGGAGGTCCTCCCGCCGGCCGGGCCGGCACCGGGTCCCCGGCAGGCCGTGTTCCTGTCGCGCGTGCACCCCAAGAAGGGCCTCCCGCTGCTCGTCGAGGCGTGGGCGCGTGTCCGACCCGAGGGCTGGGAGCTGGTCGTCGCCGGGCCGGACGAGGGCGGCCACCGGGCCGAGGTTGAGGCGCTCGTCCGCCAGACCGGGCTTACGGACGCGGTCCGGTTCATCGGGCCGGTCGAGGGCGCGGACACGTGGTCGCTGCTGCGCGGAGCCAGCCTGTTCGTGCTCCCGACCCACAGCGAGAACTTCGGCATCGCCATCGCCGAGGCGCTCGCCGCCGGCGTGCCCGTTCTGACGACCCACGGCGCGCCGTGGCGCGTCCTCGAAACCGAGCGCTGCGGCTGGTGGGTCCCCATCACCGCCGACGCCCTCGCCGACGCCCTCGCCGACGCCACCGCCCGCCCGCCCGACGTCCTGCAGGCCATGGGACGCCGCGGGGAGGCCTACGCCGCAGCCCACCTCCGCTGGGACCGCGCCGCGGCAGAGATGCTCGCCGCGTACCGCTACGTGCTCGGCCTCGGCCCGCGCCCGACGTTCGTGACCCTCCCGCCCGCCGACGCGTCCGCCTTCGCGGTCCCTTCCCTTCTGGCGACTCCGTGACCGACACCCTCGACATCGCCTCGAACCGCGGCGCGAGCAAGTACACGGCCCGCGAGATGAGGCTCCGCGTGCTGTGGGGGGCCGGGCAGTGGCTGATCCGGCTGAGCCTCCGGCCGATGTTCGGGTGGCGGCGGGCCGTCCTCCGCGCGTTCGGCGCGAGCGTCGGGCCGCACGTCCACACCTACCCGAGCACGCGGATTTATATGCCGTGGAACCTGCGCGTCGGGGCGTGGGCCGCCATCGGCGAGGACGTGCTGGTCTACAACCTCGGGCCGGTGACCATCGGCGAGCGAGCGACGATCTCGCACCGCGCCCACCTCTGCGCCGGCACGCACGACGACCGCCGCCCCGACCTCCCGCTCCTCAAGCCGCCCATCGACATCGGCTCGCAGGCGTGGATCTGCGCCGACGCGTTCGTCGGCCCCGGCGTGACGGTCGGGGAAGGCGCGGTCGTCGGCGGAGCCGCTGTGGCCGTCCGAGACGTGCCGCCGTGGACCGTCGTCGCGGGCAATCCCGCCCGCGAGGTGCGGAAGCGCGTTTTGCAGGCTGTCCCGTAACATCGCGCCGCAATGACACGCAAACCCGCCCGATCGCCCGCCTTCACCGTCCCGCAGCAGGGCCGGCATGGAGACGGTGCAGGTCGGCCGGACCCGCCCGCGTAACATGCTGATCTCTCCCTCCACCACCACTCGACGCGCCAAGATCGAGGCCGTCCGCGCCGCCGCGGACAGGCCCGACGTCGCCCTCTGGCAGCCCGACGAGGCACCGGCCCGGCTCGCGCCGGTCTCGGTCCTCGTGCTGACGTACAACGAGGAGGCCAACCTCGACCGGTGCCTCGCCTCGGTCGCCTGGGCGGACGACGTGCTGGTCGTGGACTCGTTCAGCACGGACCGGACCGTCGAGATCGCCCGCGCGCACGGCGCGCGCGTCGTCCAGCGCGCGTTCGACGGGTTCGCCGGGCAGCGCAACTTCGGCCTCGACGAGGGCGACCTCCGGCACGAGTGGGTGCTCCACCTCGACGCCGACGAGGTCGTCACTGATGCCCTCCGCGCCGAGATCCTGGCCGTCCAGCAGAGCGACGCGTTCCCGGCCTACTGGGTGCCGTCGCGGATGATGTTCCAGGGCCAGTGGCTGCGCCACGCCGGCATGTACCCCACGTACCAGGTGCGCCTCGGCCGCCGCGACCGCCTCCGGTTCGTTCAGGTCGGCCACGGTCAGCGCGAGACGCTCGCCGCGCACGAGATCGGGACGCTCCGCGAGCCGCTCGATCACTTCTCGTTCTCGAAGGGCCTCGACGACTGGTTCGCCAAACACAACCGGTACTCGGCCGACGAGGCCGCGGTGGCTGTCGCTGGGCACGGCCCCATCGCATGGGCAGCGCTCGTCTCGCCCGACTCGACGGTCCGGCGGCGCGCGCTGAAGCGCCTCGCCACGCGGATGCCGTTCCGCCCGACGCTCCGGTTCCTGTACATGTACCTCCTCCGCGGCGGCGTCCTCGACGGCCGCGCCGGGCTGACGTACTGCCGGCTGCTGGCGCTCTACGAGGCGATGACGGTCCAGAAAGAGCGCGAGTTGCGTCTCGCCGCCCGCGGTATTCGCACCTGAGGAATGGCGTAGCGTTGCCGGGTATGGCCAGGCGTAGTCTTGGCCGTTGCCAGCCGCCAACCGCGCCGATGCGTCGCTTCCTCGTTCTCCTGTTTGCCCTCGCCGCGCAGGCCGCCGCGGCACAGTCGGTCCGCTCGCCCGACGGCCGCCTCGACGCACGCCTCGCGCTCGACCTGGACGGCGCGCTGGCGCTCACCGTGGACCGCGATGGCGCGCCGCTACTTCTCCCCTCGCGCCTCGGCGTCGTCCTGGGCGACGGGCGACGGACGGACCGCGGGCTCCGGATCGTCGGGACGGCACAGGCGGCGCGGGACACGACGTGGGAGACCGTCTGGGGCGAACGCCAAACTGTACGCGACCACCACCAGGAGACGAGTGTGTCGGTCGAAGGGGAGGCGGCCTCCGGATGGTCGTCACGCTCCGCGCTTCGAACGACGGCGTCGCGTTCCGGTACACGTGGCCGGAGCAGCCCGGCCTGGGCGCGTTCGAGATCGTCGACGAGGCGACGGAGTTCCGGTTCACCTCGGCTCCGGCGGCGTGGTGGATCCCGGCGTATGGCCGCGACCACGAGGAGTATCTCTACCGCCACACGGTACTCGCGAACGCCGACACGGTCCACACGCCTCTCACGCTGGAGTTTCCGGGCGGCCCGGTCGTCGCCGTCCACGAGGCGGCGCTCGTGAACTACGCCGCGATGATGCTCGCCGTCACCGGCCCGGCCAGCCTCAAGGCGGACCTCGCGCCGTGGTCGACGGGCGTCCGAGTGTATGCCGAGGCCCCGGCGCGGAGCCCGTGGCGCGTTCTGATTGTCGGCGACACGCCCGCCGACCTCGCGGAGAGCGACCTCGTGCTGAACCTGAACGAGCCGTCCCGGATCACGGACGCGAGCTGGATCCGCCCGATGAAGTACGTCGGCGTGTGGTGGGCGATGCACCTCGACCGTGCCACGTGGGCGACCGGCCCGCGCCACGGAGCGACGACCGAGGCGACGCGCCAGTACATCGACTTCGCGGCCGACCACGGCCTCGGCGGCGTGCTCGTCGAAGGCTGGAACCGCGGGTGGGACGGCAACTGGGTCGGCCCGCAGGCCGACTTTTCGTTCACGAAGGCGACGCCGGACTTCGACCTGCCCGGCCTCGCCGCGTACGCGCGGAGCCGAGGCGTTGGGCTCATCGGCCACCACGAGACCGGCGGCGACATTCCGACCTACGAGGCGCAGCTGGACTCGGCGTTCGCACTGTACGCAAGCCTCGGCGTCGGCGCGGTCAAGACGGGCTATGTCGGCGGCGGGCGCGGGATGCTCCGCACGTCCGGCCCCGGCCTCGCCCCCGGCGACTCGACGTTCGAGTGGCACTACGGGCAGTACATGGTGCGCCACCACACCCGCGTCGTCGAGACGGCCGCGCGCTACGGCGTCACCGTGGACATCCACGAGCCGGTCAAGGACACGGGCCTCCGGCGGACGTGGCCCAACCTGATGAGCCGCGAGGGCGCGCGCGGGCAGGAGTGGAACGCGTGGGCACCCGACGGTGGCAACCCGCCCGAGCACGAGACGATTCTTCCGTTCACGCGCCTGCTCGGCGGGCCGATGGATTTCACGCCGGGCATCTTCGACGTGCTCCTCGCCGCAGGCAACCGACCGGAGAACCGCGTCAACA
>JANPJI010000184.1:0-4569 GCA_031425425.1 Rubricoccaceae bacterium | reverse complement strand
CGACGACCGTCACGCGCGCGCCCGCCACGCCCGCGCGGAGTGCGTCGCGGTCGGGCATCGCGGCGGTCGCCTCGGCCGTCGGAGTCGTGGGCAGCGCGCGCGTCATCGAATGCGGAGCAGGAAGAGGGTCAGGATCACGAGCAGGGCCGAGACGATCCAGAACCGGATCACGATCTTGGACTCGTGGATGCCGAGGGCCTCGTAGTGGTGGTGCAGCGGGGCCATCCGGAAGACGCGCTGCCCCGTGCCGGTCCGCGCGCGGCTGTACTTGAAGTAGCCCGTCTGGACGATCACCGAGACCGTCTCGGCGAAGAAGACCGCGCACAGCACCGGCAGGTACAGCTCCTTCTTGATCAGGATCGCGAGCGTGCCCACGGCCGCGCCGAGCGCGAGCGAGCCCGTGTCGCCCATGAAGACCTGCGCCGGGTGCCCGTTGTACCACAGGAACCCGAAGCAGGCGGCGGCGACGGCAGCCGCGAACACGGTCAGCTCGCCCGTCTTCGGCAGGTAGATGTCGTTGACGAACGCGGCGAGGTTCACATTCCCGGTCACGTAGACCATCGCGACGAGCCCCATCGTGACGAAGGCCGTCGTGCCGGCCGTGAGCCCGTCGAGGCCGTCGGTGAGGTTGACCGCGTTCGAGACGCCGGTCAGGATGAACGTGATCGCGACGACGTAGACGATGCGCCCGGCGAGGTCCGAGAACGGCGCAAGGCCCGCGTAGTCCACGAGCCCGTCGGGCACGAACGGCAGGCTCGTCACGGTGTGGATGCCGTCGAGGCCGTCGAGGCCCAGCAGCACGAGCGAAACGAGCAGGCCGAGCGAGATCTGGCCGACGAGCTTGGTCCGCTCGGCGAGGCCCTGCTTGTCCTTCCGGACGACCTTGATGTAGTCGTCGGCGAAGCCGAAGGCGCCCATCCAGAGCGTGGCCCCGAGCGCGATCCAGACGTAGACGTTGGTGAGGTCGCCCCAGGCGAGGACGCCGCCGGCGAGCGACGCGAGCAGGATCAGGCCGCCCATCGTGGGCGTGCCGGCCTTGTGGGCGTGGCTCACCACGCCCGCGTTCTCGCCCTCGCGGACCGTCTCGCCGATCTGCCGCCGCCGGAGCGCACGGATGACGGGCGTGCCGCCGAAGATGGCGATGAGGAGCGCCGTCCCGGCCGCGAGCGTCGCGCGGACCGTGATGAACCGGAAGACGTCGAACCCGGGCGGGTCGTACGCGTCGTTGAGCCAGGTGAAGAGGTGGTAGAGCACGGCCTAGAGGGTGTCGTGCTCCGGGACGCCGGGAGCGAAGCGGGCGGCGAGGGCCGCCCCGAGGACCTCGCGGTCGTCGAACGGGTGCTTCGTCGTGCCGACGATCTGGTAGGTCTCGTGGCCCTTGCCCGCGACCACGACCACGTCGCCGCGCCGCGCGCCGATCACGGCCGAGGCGATGGCCTTGGCGCGGTCCGGGATGACGGACGCCGCCTCGGGCCGGGCGAGGCCCGCCCGCATGTCGGCGAGGATGGCCGCCGGGCTCTCGGTGCGCGGGTTGT
Source organism: Rubricoccaceae bacterium (assembly GCA_031425425.1). Classification (GTDB taxonomy): domain Bacteria; phylum Bacteroidota; class Rhodothermia; order Rhodothermales; family Rubricoccaceae; genus DASVSE01. Next base: position 3,034 of record JANPJI010000184.1, on the reverse strand, counting down.
CGCTCGTGAGCAGCACGCGGTCCGCGCGCGCCTCGGCGATGCGCGCCATCTCGGGGCGCTTGGCGCGGTCGCGGTCGCCGCCGCAGCCGATCACGACCGCGAGGCGGTTGCCTGCGGGCACGATCTCGCGGGCCGTCGCGAGGACGTTGTCGAGCGCGTCCGGCGTGTGCGCGTAGTCCACGAGGCCGAGGATGCCGGACCCGCGGCCGACGACCTCGAAGCGGCCCGGCACGCCGTCCGCCGTCTGGAGCGCTTCGAGCGTGTCGGACTGCCCGTAGCCGAGCTCGCGGCCGATGGCGTACGCGAGGGCGATGTTGTACGTGTTGAACCGGCCGGCGACGCGGAAGCGGACCTTCCGGTTATCGAGCCGGAGCGCGAGCCCGTCGATGGTGTTGCTGACCGGACGGAAGCGGATCTGCACGCCGGCGATGGTGCCGGTCGTGACGACGCGGGCCTTCGTGTCGCGCGTCATCTCCATCCACGCCGGGTCGTTGGCGTTGACCACGGCGACGGCGTCTGGCGCGAGCCCGTCGAACAGGGACTTCTTGGCCGCGGCGTACGCCTCGGGCGTCTTGTGGAAGTCGAGGTGGTCGTGGGTCAGGTTCGTGAACGCGGCGACCTGGAAGCCGAGCGTGCGGACGCGGTCGAGCGCGAGCCCGTGGCTCGACACCTCCATCGCGACCGTCTGCACGCCGCCCTGCACCATCGCGCGGAGCAGGCGCTGCAGGTCGGGGGCCTCGGGCGTCGTGTAGTTGGTCGCGTAGCGCGCGGTCCCGATGCGGTTCTCGACCGTCCCGACGAGCCCGGCCGTGCCGCCGAGCGTCGTGATGAGGTGGTGGACGAGGAAGGCCGTCGTCGTCTTGCCATTGGTACCCGTGATGCCGACGAGCGTCAGTTCGTCGCCGGGGCGGCCGTGGAGGCTCGCCGCGGCGTGGGCGACGGCCGCGCGCGGGTCGGCCGTGGGGACGAGCCCGGTGCGTTCGTTGAAGGCCGCCCACGCCTTCGAGACGAGCGCGGCGCTCGCGCCGGCCTTCAGCGCGGCGTCGACGAAGTCGTGCCCGTCGGCCCCGTCGCCGTCCGACGTCAGCGCGGCGAAGAGCGCGCCCGGCCCCGCCCGGCGGCTGTCGGCGACGACGTCCGTCACCGGGGTCGCGGCGAGCGCCCGGGGGACCGTGAGCAGACCGGCGGCCTCCGCCGAGGCGAGGACGTGCCCGAGCGTCTGCGGCTCGACCGCGACCGCAGGGATCTGGGCGTGGAGCGGGCTCATCGGCGCTGACCGGTGAGGGCCACGCGGCGCGGCAGCGGCCGCCCGGCGGCGACGGACTGGGCGCGGACCGAGCCCGACCCGCTCACGACGGGCTCGACGCCGAGGGCGCGGAGCCACGCGACGGCCGTGCGGACCGACTGCCCGCGGAGGTCCGGCATGGTCGTCCGCCGCGGAGCCGGGCCGACAGACGTCTCGCCGGCCGCCTCGGCGGCGTCGAGGCGGAGCGCGTCGGCGAGCGGGCGACGGCCGACGACAGGCGCGTGGACCGCGACGGTCTGCCAGAGCGCGTCGTCGTCGAGGCGCACCGGGAAGCCCTCGGCGCGGAGGCGGCCCGCGGCGAGCACGCCCGGCAGCCCGCCGAGAGCCGGCACGCGCGCGGCCGTCCGCTCCGGCACGCGGTCCGCCGGGGCGACGCGCTGCGCGACGCTCGGGAACGTCCCGATCCAGCGCCGCGCGACACGCCCGAAGATCGGGGCCGAGACGGTCCCGCCGTAGTAGCCGTTGCGCGGCGAGTCCAGCAGGACGTACAGCACCACCTCGGGGGCCTCGACCGGGAACAGGCCCACGAACGAGGCGCGGTACTGGCTGATGTAGCGCCCATTGACGGCCGTCTGGGCCGTGCCCGTCTTGCCGGCGATGCGGAGCCCCTCGACCTGCGCCGCCTCGGCCGTGCCGTCCTCGGACACGACGCGCTCGAAGGCGGGCATGAGGGCGCGGGCGGTTTCGCTGGAGAACGCGCGGCGGACCGAGTCCGGCGCGGCCGCCCACACGGTCCGGCCGGTGCGCGCGTCGCGGCGCTCGGCGACGACGTGCGGGCGCACGAGCAGCCCGCCGTTGGCGAGGGCCGCGTAGGCGGTGAGGATCTGGAGCGGCGTCACTTCGAGCGCGTAGCCGGTGCTCATCCACGCGAGCGTCGTCGCGTCCCACGTGTCGGGCCGCGCGAGCGAGCCCGCGACCTCGCCCGGCAGGTCGACGGTCGTCGGCTGCCCGAAGCCGAGCGCGCGAGCCGTCCGGAAGAGCGGCCCGCGGCCCATCCGCTCGGCCGTGAGCGCCATGCCGATGTTGGACGACTTGACGAGCGCCTCGTCGAGCGTGATGCGGCCGTAGCCGTGGCTGTCGCGCATCGTCCGCCGGTGAAACGTGTGCGAGCCGCCGCCAGTCTCGAGGACGGACTGCATCGTGGACGTGCCGCTTTCGAGCGCCGCGACGGCCGTGACGAGCTTGAACGTGCTCCCCGGCTCGATGCGGTCCACGACGGCGTGGTTGCGGCGGGCGGCTTCGGAGAACTCGGCGGCCCGGTTGGGATCGTAGGTCGGCGCGTTGGCCATCGCGAGGATGGCGCCCGTGCGCGGGTCCATGGCGACGGCCGTGCCCCAGCGCGCGCCCGCCTCCTGAACGCCGCGGGCCAGCTCCTCTTCCAGAATGGCCTGGCGGACGAGGTCGATCGTCAGCACCACGTTCTCGCCGTCGACCGGGTCCACGCGCGTCCCGCCGACGACGGCGCGGACGACGCCGCGGCGGTCGCGCTGGACGGCCTGCCGGCCGGGCGTCCCGTGGAGCGCGTCGTCGAGCTGCAGCTCGATGCCGGCCACGCCGTCGAGGTCGCGCGTGACGTGGCCGAGCACGTGCGCCGCCGTCTCGCCGTAGGTGTAGTGCCGCGGGTACGAGCCCTTGACGATGAGGCCGGGGACGCGCTCGGCGTCGAGCCGCTCCTTGGTCTCCTCGTCGAGGTCGCGGACGAGCACGGCGTACTGGCGGCTGCGGCGC
>JANPJI010000183.1:0-1761 GCA_031425425.1 Rubricoccaceae bacterium | reverse complement strand
CCCCGAGTAGGACGCCCGAGCGGGACATCCGACCCGGACGCCCGAGCGCCGCCGCCTCGCCCGAGGCGGCGGCGCTCGCCGTCTGGAACCCCTGCGGCCCGAGGCGCGAACGAGAGGTCCACTCTCCCCCGCCTCTCATGGTCACTCCCTCGCTCGACGGCACGACCGTCGCCATCCTCGCCACGGACGGCTTCGAGCAGTCCGAACTCGTCTCGCCGCGCGACGCGCTCCTCGCCGCCGGCGCCACCGTCCACATCGTCTCGCTGAAGGCGGGCCAGATCACCGGCTGGGACCAGAAGGACTGGGGCGACGCGGTCGATGTCGACGCGGTCGTCTCGGACGTCTCGGCGGCCGACTACGACGCGCTCGTGCTGCCCGGCGGCCAGATGAACCCGGACGTGCTGCGCGTCGACGCCGGTGCCGTCGCCTTCGTCCGGGCCTTCGTGGACGCCGGCAAGCCCGTCGGGGCGATCTGCCACGCGCCGTGGCTGCTCATTGAGGCCGGCGTCGTCGACGGCCGCGACGTGACCTCGTGGCCGTCGGTCTCGACCGACCTGAAGAACGCCGGCGCGCGGTGGACCGACCGGGAGGTCGTCGTGTGCACGTCGGCGCCGAGCACGTTCGTCACGAGCCGCAAGCCCGAGGACCTGCCGGCCTTCAACGCCGCTCTGGTCGAGACCTTCGCCACGGCCTCGCAGGCCGCGTGACGGCGAGCGGAGGGGGAGGACGGCAGCACGCGCAGCGGCCAACCTCTGCCCTCCGGCTGTCAGGAGCCGACGGGGAACTCGATGGAGATGACGCCGGGGTAGCGGATCGGGCCGAACTGCGTGTTGATCGTCGGACGCGCGTCGAGGCGGATCGACTGGCGCTGGCTCTGGACACCCGCCACGTTGCCGACGAGGCGCGCGAGGTCGCCGACGTTGCGGCCGAAGAACCGCACGAGGTCCACCTCGATGGCGATCGGAAGCGTCGTCCGGGTGCCGGGCTGGATGAGGCGGTCGTCGTTGTAGACGCCCGAGACAGTCTCGGTGCCGTCGAGGAACAGCGTCCAGTCGAGCGAGACGAGCTGGGCCGCGGCGGCGTTGCCCGCCGGGTTCTCCGCGCCGACGTTGAGGTTGAACGTGAGCGGGGCCGAGCCGCGGGCCGCCGCCACGCCGAGGCGCGCGAGGTCGGCCGGGCCGAGTTGTCCGTTCTGCGCGCGGTTCAGGTCCACTCCGGCGACGAGCCCGTTCGAGACGTTGTCGAGCTGGAAGTCGACCTGGCGGAGAGCGGCGAGCTGCGAGATCGTCGTGCAGCCGGGCAGCAGCAGGAGCACGCCGAGCAGAGCGACGGCGAGGGTCGGGAGACGGGACATGGCGGAGGAGGGATCGGGGGAGCGGGCCGGAGTGTACCGCCGGGGCTTCGTCCCCGTCTCAGCCGCCGCGACGCCGGTCTGCGTCACACGTTCCGCACCTGTGCCTCTTCTCCCCCACCCCGTCGTCGTCGTGGCGCACGACATCCGATCCGCCCACAACGTCGGCTCCGTCTTTCGGACGGCGGACGCGGCGGGCCTCGCGCACGTCTACCTCACGGGCATCACGCCGCACCCGGACCACCGCGGCGTCGCCAAGACGGCCCTCGGCGCGCAGGACGCCGTGCCGTGGACGGCCGAGGCGGACCTCGTGGTGGGGCTGCCGCAGTGGGGCGTCAAGGCGTCGCTGAACGTGTCGGTCGCGTTCGGGATCGCCGCGTACGGGCTCGTCGCGCGGTGGCGCGGGGCGC
>JANPJI010000182.1:0-3871 GCA_031425425.1 Rubricoccaceae bacterium | reverse complement strand
AAAAAGAGGACGGCGTAGAGCGACACGGCAATCAGGCCCGTCCACCATGTGTGGACGCTGTTGCGCCGGGCGAGGGCGACCGAGGCGAGGTTGAACGCGTTGGCGAACAGCTCCAGAGGCGTCATCGGGCCAAGCTACGCGCCGCGGCGCGCGGTCCGTGTCAGGCGACGATCGCGAACGCCCGGATGTCCGGCGCGGCGCCCAGCAGGTCGCCCGCGGCGGCGAGGGCGGCGCCGACGTGCGGCGTCGTCATGTGGGCGTCGGCCGCGGCCTGGTCCGTCCACTGCTCGACGGTGCGGAAGACGGCCGGGTCGTCCGTGCTCTGCGTGAGCGTGTAGCCGAGGCAGCCCGCTTCGGCCCGCGTCGGCTCGACGAGGCCCGCGAGCGCCTCGCGCGTGGCGTCGATGGTGTCCGGCCGGGCGGTGAGCGTGGCGATGACGTAGAGCATGGCAGGAAGGGCGTGCCGGGGTTGAACGCCACGCGCCCCCTGAATGCGGAGCGCCTCGGGCGGGATCCGCTCGGTTCACCCGAACACACCGACGCGGCTCGTCCGCCCGTTCCGCCTGCCCACTCCCCCCGACTCCGATGCGCCTTCTTTCCCTTTCTCTTCTCCTCGCGGCGTCCGGCTGCGCGATGATGCGCCCGTCCACCCCTGCCGCCGCTCTGCCGGCCGTCGAGTGGGGATCGTCGTTCGGGATGTGCGCCGGCTACTGCGTCTCGCGCCTCGTCGTGGCCGACGGGACGGTGACGCTCACCGAGACGGGCACGCGGACGCCGGTCGAGCCGCGCGTGCAGACGCGCCCGCTCACGGCCGCCGAGCGCGCCCGGATCGCCGAGGCGCTCGCCGCCACGCGGATCACGACCGAGACGCTCGGGTGTCCGGACTGCGCCGACGGCGGAGCCGAGTACGTCGAGGCCGGCGGGCAGCGCGTCACGTTCGAGTACGGCGGCGACGCCGGCGGTGCCGCGGCCCTCGCCGAGGCGCTCCGGGAGGTCCGGACGTCGTTCCCCGCCAACCTGTAGCGCGCCGCGGGAGAAAACCGACACCCGCCGGGTTGAAGGCGCTCACCTGCCTCCACCCCGATGCCTTCGTTCCCGCTCGTCGGGCGCACGTCGCTCCTCTCCGCCGCCGTCCTCCTCTCCGCCTGCAGCGACCGCGGGGAGTCCACGTCCACGGCGCTCGCCGAGCGGGCGGCGGCCCTCGCCGCGGGCAACACGACGGACACCCTGGTGGTCGAGGGCGTGCCTCAGGCCATCGCCTTCCGCGAGGTTCGCGGGTCCGCCTTCCCGATCCCCTTCGAGGCGCGCATCCCGGAGCCGATGGCCGTCGCGACGGAGGTGTCGGACGGCCGCGCCGCGTTCCGCGCGACGCAGGGCGCGGAGGCGTCGGGCGGGCTGTGGAGCGTCGTCGTCCTTCCCAAGGGCACGACCGAGGCGGACGCCCGCGCCGCCGCGCAGACGGCCGCCGAGGCCCAGGGAACGGCTGCAGACGATGAGAACGCCCCGGCAGCTGCGCTCTCTGCCTTCGCGACAGTGCAGGACGACCGCTCGGGCTCGGTGTGGCTCGGCCGTCACGGCGGCCAGTTCTTCCTCGTCGTCACCGACCTGTCCGCCGCCGTGGCGGGCGGCTTCGCGCCGCGCGCGGCCTACCTCGCGGAGCACTGGCGCTGGCTCGACGACGGCTCCGCGCTGGCCGGATAACGTCCCGGATGCGCTCCGCCCCCGTGCGGAAGTCAGCGCACGGGGGGGGGCGCGGCGACGCGCCCGAGCGTCGCGCGGAGGCGGCGTGCGGCGTAGGCACCCCCGGCGAGCGCCAGCAGCGCCAGCCCCCCATCGGCTGGCACCTGCGTCGGTGCCGTCGGGAAGCCCGGCGGTCCCTGCGGCGCCCCGGGCGGGAGCGGGAAGCCCGGCGGGCCGGCCGGAGGACCCGGCGGGGTGGGGAAGCCGGGCGGCCCGCCGGGCCCTCCGAGAGGGTTCGGAAAGGCGGGGGGGCCTCCGCCGGCCTCGGCCCACGACGGGAGCGACTGCGCGGACAGGGCCGGCACCAGTCCGAGCACTGCCCACACTGCGAGCACGTGGGCAGTGCGCCGTCGGCGGGGAAAGAGAGCGTTCATGACAGTACGGGAGAGAGGGGCGCGTGCGGGCGGACCGAAATCGGGCGGCCTCACTCCAGCACCGTCAGCCGACGCCCGGCCGCCCGGCCGCCTGCGTCGAGGCGGACGAGGTAGAGCCCTGGCGCGAGCCCGGCCCGGCCCGCGTCGAACGGCACGCTGTGGCGGCCGGCAGCGAACGCGCCGTCGGCCGCCACGGCGACCTCGCGCCCGAGCACGTCGTAAAGCGCCAGCCGCGCCGGCCCCGCATCCGGCAGGTCGAAGGCGAGCGTGACGTCGCCGCGCGTCGGGTTCGGGGCCGGCGGCGCGAGGGCGAACGTGCGCGCGGGCTCGCCCGGCTCCGCTCCCACGGCCGCCCCTTCGACGCGGAGGACGAGCCGGGGTGGCGGCATCCGCCCGGCGGCGAGTGGCGCAGGCATGGGCGGGGCGAGGCGTCCCCTCGGCTCCGCCGGCGCGAGGGGCACCGTGGCGTTCCCCGACACCGAAAAGCTGTAGCTCGTCTGCTGGCGGAGGTCCACGATGGCCCCCGTCTCTGCGTCCGTGAGCGTTAACTGCCAGTCCGGAGGCACGTCGCGCAGCGCCGGCCACGTGAGCGTGACCCACCCGGAAACCGGCGTACCGCCGCTTACGGCCGCCACGCCGAGCGGCACCTCAGCGAGGCCACCGGACATCGGGAGCGCTGCAATGTCGAGGGCCGTCCCGTCGGCAGCGAGGGCGTGGAGGTCGAGGTACGTCGGCGCGAACGGCGTCAACTTGTAGGCGTCGAGCGGGTCGGAGCCGGCGAGGGCCGCGTCGTCGAACTGCACGAAGGCTTGCCCTTCAGCCAGCGCTCCGCCGATGTCGGCCGAGGCGCGGAAGGCGACGATGGCCGGGGCAGTGGCGCGCCCGCCCGCCGTCTCCGGCGCGCCGGTGAGGCCGTGGAAGATGCCGCCCGTCGTGCGCGCCTCTGCCGGGGCCGTGAGCGCGGGGGCGCCGAAGGCCTTGACGTAGAACCCCTGGTACGGGGCGAGCACGCCCGTCCCGAGGCTGCCCGTCGTCCCGTTCCACGTGAGGAACTGCGCCAGGGCCGGGTCGAACACGTAGACCACGTTGTCCACGTTCGTCTTCGTCCAGCCCGCCGCGTCCCAGTCCATCGAGGCATCGAAGGGGTTGCCGACGAGGTTCCACCCGTCCTCCTGGAGGGAGCCCGATGGGGTGTAGGTGACGGGGAACGGGAACGGGCTGGTGAAGCTGATGCCGGAGAGGGAGAGCGCTTTCGGGAACGGCCCCTGCGTGCCGGGCTCGAACGAGTCGTCGTCCTCGAACACGTAGACGGCGTAGCCGCGCCCCGGCGTCATCCCGTTCCGCTGCTGCGCGATGGGGGCGAAGCCGAGGTCGCGGTCGCCCGGCACGGGCTCGTTGTACTGGAACACGTTGGGGTCGCCGTCCGACACGTCGGCGCCGGGGAACCCCTGCGTCCAGCGGGGGCCGAGGAGGTCGTTGAAGGTGAGGCCGTCGGGGGCGGCGAGGGTGCGCCAGCCCTGCGGGGCGTTGAGCGTGAGCGTGGGGAGCTCGCCCGCGGCGAAGAGGTACGCCCGCCCGGCGCTGCTCACCCCGTTCACGCTTTCGAACGGGGTTCCGACGAGCACGTCGCCGAGCCCGTCGCCGCTGACATCCGGGACGCCAGACACCGCGATGCCGAACAGGCCGGAGACCTGTGGCCGGGGGGAGCCGAGCGTGCGGAGGAGCCCGCCCGTCGCCCCGGAGAAGAGGTGGGCCGC
>JANPJI010000181.1:0-3972 GCA_031425425.1 Rubricoccaceae bacterium | reverse complement strand
TCGAACTGCAGACGTTCCGCTCGGGCGGCAAGGGCGGCCAGAACGTGAACAAGGTCGAGACGGGAGCGCGCTACATCTGGACGGGCACGCTCTCGAACGGCGAGGCCGCGCGCGTCGTTGCCGAGTCCACCGAGCAGCGCTCGCAGCTCCAGAACCGCGAGCGCTCGCTCCAGATGCTCCGGAGCCGGATCTACGCGCTCGAACAGGCCATCCGGACCGCCTTCAAGGACGCCGAGGAGGCGGGCAAGAAAAAGATCGAGTGGGGATCCCAGATCCGCTCGTACGTCTTCCAGCCCTACACGCTCGTCAACGACCACCGCACCGAGGTCAAGGTGACGGATGTCCAGGGCGTGATGGACGGCGACCTCGACGTGTTCATCAAGGCATACCTGCTCCAGGAGACCGGCCGGGGAGGGGAGGAGGGCTAGCGGCCAGGATCCCCGCGACGGCTCTCCCGGTCCTCCACCGACCTGTTCCCCATTCCACCCCTTCTCCCCGTGCGCCACACCTACGACTTCCTCGTCATCGGCTCCGGCGTCGCCGGCCTCTCGTTCGCGCTCCGGGCCGCCGAGCACGGGACGGTGTGCGTCGTCACCAAGAAGGAGTCCGCCGAGAGCAACACCAACTACGCCCAGGGCGGGATCGCGGCGGTCATGGACCCCGACGACGACACCGAGGCGCACGTCGCGGACACGCTCGTCGCCGGGGCGGGCCTGTGCGACGAGGCGGTCGTCCGGATGGTCATCGAGGAAGGCCCGGAGCGCGTCCGCGACCTCATCGCGCTCGGCGCGGACTTCGACCGCGACCCCGACGGCGACCTCCACCTCGGCCGCGAGGGCGGGCACTCGGCCCACCGGATCGTCCACGCGACGGACATGACGGGCCGCGAGGTCGAGCGGGCGCTGCTCACGGCTGTCCGCCGCCACGCGGGCATCACGGTGCTGGAGTACCACTACGCCGTCAACCTGCTCACCGAGCACCAGCTCGGCCGCGCGCCGGGGCCGGACGGGCCGACGTGCTTCGGGGCGTACGTGCTGGAGGAGAAGACCGCGACGGTCCATACGGTCCTCGCCAGGGTGACGCTGCTCGCCGCCGGCGGAGCCGGGCAGGTGTACCAGCACACGACGAACCCGCCCGTCGCCACCGGCGACGGCATCGCGATGGCCTACCGCGCCGGCGCGGCCGTGGCCAACATGGAGTTCATCCAGTTCCACCCGACGAGCCTCTACCTGCCCGGGGCGGACTTCGACGGCCGCGCGTTCCTCATCACCGAGGCCGTCCGCGGCGACGGCGGGCTCCTGACGAACCTCGGCGGCGAGCGCTTCATGCCGCTCTACGACGCGCGCCTCGAACTCGCCCCGCGCGACATCGTCGCCCGCGCCATCGACGACCAGATGAAGAAGCGCGGCGAGGACCACGTCTGGCTGGACATCTCGCACAAGCCCGCCGCGGAGATCCTCAAGCACTTCCCGAACATCCACGAGACGCTCGTCGGCTTCGGCATCGACATCACGCGGGACAAGATCCCGGTCGTGCCGGCGGCGCACTACACCTGCGGCGGCGTCGTTGTGGACCGCGAGGCGCGAACCTCAATCGCGGGCCTCTTCGGCTGCGGCGAGGTGACGTGCTCGGGCCTCCACGGGGCCAACCGGCTCGCATCCAATTCGCTCCTCGAAGCGCTCGTGTACGCCCACAACGCCGTCGCCCCGGCCGTGGCGCACGCCGCGGCCGCGCAGTGGGAGGAGGCGATCCCGGACTGGGACGAGTCCAACACGGAGAACCCGCAGGAGTGGGTCCTCGTCTCGGCCAACCGCGACGAGCTGCGGCGGCTGATGCAGAGCTACGTCGGCATCGTGCGGAGCGAGCTGCGCCTGGAGCGTGCCGCGCGGCGCATCGAGCTGATCGCGCGCGAGACGGAGGACTTCTACCAGCGGACGCGCCTCTCGGCGGAGCTGTGCGAGCTGCGCAACCTCGCGTCGGTGGCGTACCTCGTGGTCGCGTGCGCGCGGCAGCGCCACGAGAGCCGCGGGCTGCACACGATGACGGACTTCCCCGAGACGGACCCGGCCCAAGCGCGCGATACGCTCATTCAGAGTCGCGTCTGACGCACTCCGGACGTTTGTCGGAAGAGAACGCAACCAGCGGGTGACGATGGGATCGTCCGGAAGGCCGGTATTTTGGCACCCTCCGCCTGATCGCCCGTGATCCATCTCCTGCTCGCGCGCCTTGGCCCGTACCTGGGCTCATCGCCTGACCGTAGCCCGATGACGGACCGCCTTCGTCACACGATGCCCGACGCGCGGGCGGGGGGACGGCTCCTCGCCCGCATGGCCGGCGGGGCCCCGTCGGTGCACACCGCCCGCGTCGTCGTCGCCCGCTAGCCCGCTCGGGCTCCGCCGCGCGCCCTGGGAATTATCCTCGGGCGCGCGGCGTCTTGTAGCAGAACCAGACCCCTGGGCCGATGCGACCCCTCACGGCGCTCTTCCTCACCCTTTCGGCCCTCGTGCCGACGGCCCGTGCCCAGACGCTCGCTTGGGAGCACGTCGGGGACCAGCCGATCAACGCGACGGCCCCGTCGTTCGCCCCCGACGGGACGCTGTGGACGAGCGGGACGGACGGGACGCACCGGCTCGCCCCCCCTACGGCCCTGCTCAGGCCTGGACCGCCCTCCCGAGCAACTACTACGACTCCCCGGTCCTCGCGCTCGGCCAGGACACGCTCGTCACCACGTTCGGGGGGCCCCGCCGTTCGGTCAACAACGGGGCGACGTTCACGTCGATCCCGGTCGGCGACTGGTTCCCGGTCCGAACGCTCTTTGAGGTCCCTCTCGGGCTCCCGAACGGGGGCGCCCTCGTGCTCGGCGGCCTGAACCGGTGGGCGGCGTACTCGCACGACCGGGGGGCCTCGTGGGCGCTTACGTCGATCCCGAACAGCGCCCAGGAGTTCCCGTCCGCTCGCGCCTTCGCCGTCGTAAGGAGGGGCGAGAGGGCCGGTCGGCTCGTCGGGGTCGGGCAGTGGGGCCTCGCCACGTCCGACGACGGGGGAGCCTCGTTCGCTCCCGTCCCCGGCCGGTGGCAGTACTTCCGGTTCTCGGCCCAGGCCGTCGCTGTGCTCGTCGGGGCGGCCCCGGGGGGCGGCGACCGGCTCGTCGCGACGATGGTTGACCCACAGCACGTCCCCGCCACCGAGTGCCTCGTCGTCGTCTCGGACGACGGGGGGGACACGTGGCGGGAGACGGCAGACCTCACCGGGGACCCGAACGCGTACGGGCCGGCCATCGTGGACTTCGGGGGAGGCCGGGCTATCGTGGTGATGAATGGGGGCCACGTGTGGGAGAGCACGGACGGGGGCGAGACGTGGGCGAGGCTCAACACGGTCGTCCCCGGCGCGATCATGGACCCTGCCGGCTCGCCAACGAACGGACTGGTCCTCTGGGCGATGCGGGGGCCGGACGACCGGTTGTACGTCGGGGGCATCCGGCTCGGAGGCGTCAACCCGGGGTGGGCCTTCCGGACCGTCTCGCCGTTCGTGGCCGGCGAGGCGGGGCCGGACGAGACAGCGTCGCTGGATGTGTCGGTGCAGCCGAACCCGGCCGGGGGCCGCGTCGAGGTCTTCGTGTCGCTGGCCGAGGCGCAGGCGGTTCGCGTGGTAGTGCTGGACGCGCTCGGCCGCGAGGTGGCGGTGGTACTGGACGAGGCGGCGGTCGGAGAACGGGTCGTCGAACTCGACACGGCGTCGTGGCCCGCGGGCGTGTACGTCGTCCGCGCCACGGCCGGGGCGACGGTCGTCTCCGCGCGCCTCGTCGTCGCGCGGTAAGGCGCGCCGGAGCGTCGGGCAAACCCGTTCGGAAACCGTTTGGCGAACACAACCCCTCCCCTCGGGGAGGTGCCCGCCTTGCGGGCGGAGGGGGTTTCGGTGCTTTGAGCGCCGCGAACACCCCCCCAGTCGCTGCGCGACAGCCCCCCGAGGGGG
>JANPJI010000180.1:0-4734 GCA_031425425.1 Rubricoccaceae bacterium | reverse complement strand
CTCGGTCGCCGCGACGCGCGACAGCCCGAACGCGACGCCGCCGAGGATCGTCGACGCGCTGCGCGAGACGCCGGGAAAGAGCGCGAGGCACTGCGCGAACCCGACCCGGAGCGCGTCCGGGGCCTCGATGTCGTCCACGCGGAGCACGCGCACGCGCCGCTTCTCCGCGACCCGCTCGATGATCAGGATCCCGACGCCGCCGACGACGAGGGCGGCCGCGACGGTCTCGATGCGGAACAGGTGCGCGTCGATCCAGTCGTCGAACAGCAGCCCGAGCACGGCCGCCGGGACGGACGCGAGGACGATGGACCCCGCGAGTCGCCGCGCCGCGCGGTCCGTGGGCAGCCGCCGCACGATGTCCCACAGCTTCGCCCGGTACACCCACACCACGGCGAGGATGGCCGCGAGCTGGATCACGACGTTGAAGACGACCATCCGGCCCGCGGACGGGTCCAGCCCGAGCGCGTCCGTCGCCAGAATCAGGTGGCCCGTGGACGAGACCGGGAGGAACTCGGTCGCGCCCTCGACGAGCCCGAGCACGGCGGCGCGGGCGAGGTCGGCGGCGGAGCCTGCGGGCGGGAGTTGCAGCATCAGGGCGCGGGGGGACGCGCGAAGATACCGGGCCGCACACACGCCGCCGCGGAGAGCGCACGAACGCCGTGGGGCGCGGACGCCGGGGCGCGGACGCCGGGGCGCGCAGTCTGACCTGTTCACGCGAACACAAAACCATTGTCATCCTGAGCCGTAGGCCGACGCAGTCCACTCGATTCAGGATCCGCCTTTCGCCTTTCCGCGCCTCGGTAGAGAAATGCGAAAAGACAGATCCTGATAGGACTTACGCAGTTGGCAATCCCCCATTGCCGTCATTCCCGCGGAGGCGGGACCGCGCAGCGACGGCGCAGCCAATCCATCGGCCTGACGAGCGCCACGGCGGCCCTGAAGATGGATCCCCGCCTCCGCGGGGATGACGTTGCAGGGAGTGTTTTGGCCGATCCTGGCTCAGCTGCGTAACTCCTACCTGAATCGAGTGGACTGCGTCGGCCTACGGCTCAGGATGACACTGTCGTAGGGAGACGCTGGGTTTGAACGTCTCGCCTCGAATGGAGTGCAGACTGGGTGTGCGGCAACGGTCCGCATCAACTGTCCGCGTTCGTTTCCCTCACGCCACCGATGCGAGCTCGGCCCAGTGCGTCGTGTAACGCGGGCTGTGGTGGGCGCGCTGCATCGCCCAGGCCGGCTCCGGGGCCGCGGCGCGACCGAGGGCCGAGGGCGTCCGCGGAGCGGTGCCCATCGCGGCGAAGAAGATGGTCCGCGCGCCGAAGCGGCGGTTGAGCGCGTCCAGGGCGCGGTGGAGGTCGTCCTGCTCGGGGGCGGCCGGGCGGAAGAGGTGGGCCTGCTCGGGCGTGGCCGGGACGAGGTCCCACAGCGTCACGCCGGCCTTGCGGTAGCGGAACGGGCGGCCCGCGCGGTCGGCCGCAGCGTAGGCCCGGTCGAGGGCAGCGAGCGCGGCGTGGAGAAGGTCCGGCGTGCGGTTGGTGGCAAAGCCCAGCGCGACGGCTGCCGAGCCCGTCCGGTGCGGCCCCTCCCCGATGCCCTTGGTGCTGACGAACGCGCCGACGGCGTGGGCGGCGAGGCCCTCAGCGCGGAGCTTCTCCGCGGCACGGGCCGCGTGTGTGGCGACGGCCTCCCGGATCGCCGCGAGGTCCGTCAGCGGCTGGCGGAACGAGCGCGACCGGACGAGCGAGCGGCGCGGCGCGGGCGCGCGCTCGAGGGGGAGGCACGAGACGCCGCGGAGCTCCCACGCCGTCCGCAGCCCGACCACGCCGAGGCGCTGCCGGATGAGGCCGTCGCCGAGCGCGGCGAAGCGACCGGCTGTCTGCACGTCGGCGGGCAGTTTGGCGGCGCTGCGCGCTGCGACGCCCCAGACGCCCGTGAGCGGCAGCCGCGCGAGCACGGCGTCCGCCTCGGGGTCGGCCCAGAGGCAGTGGACGCCGCCGCGCACGTCGGCCTGCGCCGAGGCGGCCTTGGCGAGCGTCTTGGTGGCCGCGACGGTGATGCGGACCGGGATGCCGGTCCACTGGAGCACGCGCGCGCGGAGCACGTGCGCCCACGCCTCGACGGCCGCGCGCGCCTCGGCGGGCGAACCCGGCGGCACGGGGATCGACAGGAACGCCTCGTCGATGGAGTACACCTCGACGTCCGGAGTGGCCGTCTCGAGCGTCGCCATGACGCGGCGGCTCATGTCAGCGTAGAGCGTGTAGTTGGACGAGAAGACGCGCGCGCCGATCGCGGCGAGGCGCGCGCGCTCCTTGAAGTACGGCGCGCCCATCCGGATGCCGCGCGCCTTCGCTTCGGCCGACCGCGCGACGACGCACCCGTCGTTGTTCGACAGCACGACCACGGGCACGCCGGCGAGGGACGGGTCGAAGACGCGCTCGCAGGAGGCGTAGAACGCGCAGCAGTCCACGAGCGCGACCAGCCGCCGCGGCGCGTGCCCGGCCGTCACCGGACCCGGTGGACCGCGTGCGTCACGACGCCCCACACAGTGAACTCCTGCTCGGGCGCCACGGCGATGGGCAGGTAGCCCGCGCACTCGGCGTGGAGCGACAGACGGACCTCGCCGCGGACCGTCCGCGCCTGGATCCGCTTCACCGTCATCTCGCCGTCGAGCGTCGCCACGACGATGTCGCCGTGGGCCGGCGTCCGCGCGCGGTCCACAACGAGCACATCGCCGTCGCAGATGTGGGCGTCCGTCATCGAGTCGCCCTCGACGCGGACGAAGAACGTCGCCTGCGGCGTCGGCCCGGACACGAGGTCGTCCAGCGAGAGGACGGCGTCGACGTGGTCGTCGGCGGGGGAGGGGAAGCCGGCGCGGACGCGGGCGAGGAAGAGCGGGCGCGGCGCGGACGGCGCGAACGCCTCGGCGGGCCACACGTCGACGACGGCGAGGCGGGGCGGGTGGAGCTCCATCGGGAGGGGCGTGCCGTGAGGGACGGCGAGGGTGTGCGGGGAGGGAGCTGAGATGGAGGGTCGTGGGGGGCCGCTGCCGCCCGTCCTGTCATCCCACAGATCGCACATGCGTCATGGGCGTGTATCGGCCTGCCAGGGCGTCCCGAAATGCCCGCCGGAGGTCGTCCAGCCGACTGAGGCTGGACGAGGAGTTCTGTATGTTCGTTTTCTATCTGCCGGCGTCGCCATGCGCGTTTCTACCCTCGCGGTCCTGCTCGCCCTTGCCGTGGCGCTGCCGGCCGCTGCGCAGGCACCGTCCGGAACGCCCGTGGGCCGCTTCGTCCGCCCGGATGGCCGGCTCGACCTCCGCGAGGCACCGGCCGGGTCGCTCGACCTCTCAGGCTTCTCCGTCACGGCTGGCGCCGATGGCGGGCTGACCGCATCGCGTGGCGGCGAGGGCGGGTTCTACTCCGACATCAGCACGGGGCCTGACGGGCTCTCGGTGAGCGGGGTCGTACAAGCGATGACTGTCGGGCCGGACGGGACCCTGTACGTCGCCGGCCGCTTCTCGACAGCCGGTGACGTTCCCGTCCAGAACATTGCCCGATGGGACGGGACCGCGTGGCACGCCCTCGGTGACGGGGTCGTTCTGGGCACGGTGTATCCCTACATCGATGCGCTCGCCGTCGGGTCCGACGGGAGCGTCTACGTCGGCGGTGGCATTGTGGCGGCCGGCGGCATGCCTGCGAGCGGGATCGCACGGTGGGACGGCACGTCATGGGACGATCTCGATGGTGGACTCGGCGGGATTGATACGAGCCACGGGTTCGTCCGTGGACTCGCCGTCGGGTCCGACGGGAGCGTCTACGCCGCCGGAATCTTCGGATCGGCGGGCGGCGTGCCGGCGAGCTTCATCGCGCAGTGGGACGGCGCAGCGTGGCACGCCCTCGGAAGCGGCCTCAGTGGTTCTGCCTATGCCGTCGCCGTCGGACCGGACGGGAGCCTCTACGTCAGCGGATTCTTCTCGTCGGCAGGTGGCGTGCCTGCCCGGAATATCGCTCGGTGGAATGGGAGCGCGTGGAGTGCGCTCGGGAACGGTGTGAGCACGGCGTTCGCGCTCACCGTCGACGCAACTGGAGCCGTCTATGCGGCCGGCACGACGGTGTCTCGCTGGAACGGGTCGTCGTGGAGCCCGCTCGGCACTGTTTTCGACAGCGTGATCCGCAGCCTCATGGTCGGGACAGACGGACGTCTCTATGCGAGCGGGTACTTCACGGCCGTCGGCGACGTGCCAGTGGCCCACATCGCGCAGTGGGACGGGAGCACCTGGAGCGAGGTCGGGAGCGGACTCAGCGGTGCCGCATTCGCGCTCGCCGTCGGACCCGGCGGCAGCGTCTATGCGGGGGGCGATTTCTCCTTGGCCGGCGGGCAGGCCGCTAACGACATCGCCCGGTGGGATGGGACGGTATGGCGCGGATTTGGAAGCGCCGTCGACTACGCCGTCCAGGCACTCGTACGCGACCCGGCCGGAGGCGTCTACGCCGGGGGCGGGTTCGGGACCGTCGGCGACGTACCGGCCAACGGGGTGGCCCGGTGGGACGGGTCGGCGTGGCACGCACTCGGCGAAGGAATCAGCGGAGACGTGTACGCCCTGACGGTCGGGCCGGACGGGAGCCTCTACGCGGGCGGGTACTTCTACAGGGCCGGCGGCGTGCCCGAGAACACCGTGGTCCGGTGGGACGGCACGGCGTGGACCTCGCTCGGCGGCGCGGACGCCCGGTTCTC
>JANPJI010000179.1:0-2896 GCA_031425425.1 Rubricoccaceae bacterium | reverse complement strand
AACCCGCGCCTCGCCGTGGCCGGCGGGCGTGTTTTCGCCGACGCGCGCTTCATCGGCCCCGCCGACTTCGACGACGGCCCGGGCACGGCAGTCCTGAACTCGGTCGACAGCTACGACGCCGCGCTCGCATCGTTCTCGGCCGCGACAGGAGCCCTCCAGTGGGCGCGCGTGATCTTCGGCGGCTCGGGCCAGCAGTTCGAAGGCGGCGTAGACGCGACGGCTTCTTCGGTCTACGCGACGGCCAACTCGTTCAACAACCGCAACGGCGTCGTCGGGGCGTACGCCGCCGCGACGGGCGCGCCGGTCTTCGAGACGCCGACGCCCGGCGTAAGCCCCTACGACGTCGCGTTCGACGGCACGCGGGCGATCGCTTCGGGCGCGGCGCAGCCGTCGGCCAGCGAGTCCGACGTGTGGACGGCCGCCTTCTCGGCAGCCGGTGCCTCGCTCTGGACGAACACGCTGGTCGGGCCGGGGCGCGACCTCGCGGCCGGTGTCGCCCTCGTGGGGGCGCGCGTCGTGATCGCGGGCGAGTTCGCGCAGACGGTCGACTTCGACCCGGGCGCGGGCGCGGCCCCGCAGACCAGCCTGGGCGACGCCGACGCCTTCGTCGCCCTTTACGACGCCGCGACGGGCGCGTACGTCCGCGCCGATCCGTTCGGCGGGACCGGCGCGGACCGCGCCTACGCCGTCGCCGGCGGCACGAGCCGGGCCGTCGTCGGCGGGTCGTTCTCGGGCACGGCCGACCTCAACCCGACGCCCGGCGAGACCGACACGCGCACGGCGCAGGCGGGCGTCGACGCCTTCGTCGCGCTCTACTTCCCCGATGGCCGCACGGCGACGTTCACCGTCACCACGGCCGCCGACGCCGGGGCCGGCTCGTTCCGCCAGGCCCTCGCCGACGCCGGGGCCAACGGCGGCGGGACTGTCACGTTCGCCATCCCCGGCGCGGGTCCGCACACGATTGCCCTCACGACGCCACTCGAGGCCATCGGCGTGCCGGTCGTCATCGACGGCTACACGCAGCCCGGCGCGAGCCCCAACACGGCCGGCCCGTGGCAGCCCTCGACGGCCGCCCTGCGCGTCTTCATCGACGGCAGCGGCGTCGCGACGGCCAGCGTCGGGCTGTGGCTCCGCGGCGGAGCGAGCACCGTCCGCGGCCTCGCTATCGGCGGATTCCAGTTCCACGGCATCCTCCTCGACGGCGGCGCGGGCAACGTCGTCGAGGGCTGCCACGTCGGGACCGACGCGGGGGGCTCAGCCGACCGCGGCAACGCCTTCTCGGGCGTGTGGGTGAACAACAGCGCCGCGGCCCGCATCGGCGGGCCGGCCCCGGCCCAGCGCAACGTGCTCTCGGGCAACGGCAACTACGGCGTGCTCGTCTACGGAGCCGGCGCGTCGGGCACGGTCGTCCAGGGCAACTTCATCGGGACGAATGCGGCCGGCACGGCGGCGCTGACGAACGGGTCGAGTGGCGTCATCACGGGCTCCAACGTCGTCTTCAACGACCCCAGCCCGTCCGAGGCGCTCGACGTCCGCATCGGCGGCGCGGCCCCCGGCGAGGGCAACCTCATCTCGGGCAGCGGCACGTTCGGCATCGAGATCTACGGCTTCGCGCCGACCGGAACGGCCACGACGCTCGGCGACACGCGCGTCGAGGGCAACCGGATCGGGACGAACGCAGCCGGCACGGCGGCCGTCCCGAACGCGCTCGCGGGCGTCCTCGTGCGGCGCAACCCCACCGGCGTCACCATCGGCGGGGCGGCCCCTGGCGCAGGCAACCTCGTTTCGGGAGGAGCCGACGACGGCATCATCGTCGAGATCTCCGACAGCATCGTCGTCGAGGGCAACCTCGTCGGGACCGACGCGAGCGGCACGCTCCCGCTGGGCAACGCGCAGTCCGGCATCCTCCTGTTCTGCTCGCGCAACGCCGTCGTGCGAGGCAACGTCGCGGCGGCGAACGGGACCGGTACGGGCGCGAACGTCGGCGGCGGCATCGGCGGGACGTGCACCAACCCCAACTTCCAGGGCTCGGGCAACCGCGTCGTCGGCAACTGGATCGGGACGGACCGTTCGGGCACCGCGCAGATGGGCAACGGCCTCGGCGGGGTCGTGTTCTCGCAGCGCCAGGGGGCGGAGACCGTCGGCGGCGACGGGACGGACGCCAACGTGATCGCGTACAACGTCGGGCCGGCCGTCATCATTCGCTCGACGCTGCTCGGGCCGGTCCGCGTCGGGCGCAACGCGATGTACGCCAACGGAGCGCCGGGCCTCGACGTCGAGCCGCTCGGCCGCGCCGCGAACGACGCCGGCGACGCCGATGCGGGCGCGAACCGCCAGCAGAACTACCCCGTCCTCACAGCCGCGACGGGCAACGGCGTCGCCACGCTGACGATCGTGTACAGCGTGGACACCGCCCCGGCGAACGCGACCTACCCGCTTACGGTCGACTTCTACCGCGCCGACGCGGCCGGGCGTGAGGGGCAGACGTGGGTCGGCCGCCACACCTACACGACGGCGCAGGCCCCGGCCACGGCCGCGTTCACGCCGGCCGTCGTGATCGCCAACGGCGACCGGTTCGTCGCCACGGCGACGGACGCGGCGGGCAACACGAGCGAGTTCTCGGACGCGGTGACGGGCGTGGGCACGGTCGCGGCGGAGGACGCGCCCGACGCCGACGCGCTCACGCTCGCCGTCGCGCCGAACCCTGCCCGCGGGGCCGCCGCGCTGGCGCTGACACTCGGCCGCCCTCGGACGGTCCGCGTCGACCTCTACGACGTGCTCGGCCGCCGCGTGTCCGTCCTCCACGACGGCCCGCTCGCGGCCGGCGACCACGCCTTCCGCCTCGACGCCTCGGCGCTGCCGGCGGGCGTGTACGTCGTCCGCGCGACGGGCGGCG
>JANPJI010000178.1:0-5717 GCA_031425425.1 Rubricoccaceae bacterium | reverse complement strand
CGTGGGCGCCTTCGGGGCGTGCGCCGCGGCCCTCCGCACCCACGGGCTGGACCGCCTCGTCGCCGACCGCGCACGCGCCGGCGTGCCGCTGCTCGGCGTCTGCGTCGGGATGCAGCTTCTGTTCGACAGGTCAGACGAGGGCGATGCAGCCGGGCTCGGCCTACTCCCCGGGGCCGTCGTGCGGTTCGCCCCGGACGCGACGGGGCCGGACGGACACCGGCTGAAGGTGCCACACATGGGCTGGAACGCACTCGACGTGCAGCTGTCCCACCCGATCGTCGCGGGGCTCGGAAACGCGCCGCACGTCTATTTTGTTCACTCCTACCACGCCGTCCCGTCGGACCCGGGCTGCGTCGTCGCGACGGCCGAGTACGGCGGGCCGGTTCCCGCTGTCGTCGCTGGGGGGAGCGTCGTCGGCGTCCAGTTCCACCCCGAGAAGAGCGGCCCGGTCGGCCTCGCCCTCCTCCGCGCGTGGGACGCGGCGACCGCCGTGGTCCCGTCTACCGCCGACTAGTCCCTCGTCAACCGAGGCGCTGCCATGCTTGTCATTCCCGCGATCGATCTCCGCGGCGGCCGCTGCGTCCGCCTCCGGCAGGGCCGCTACGAGGACGAGACCGTCTACTTCGACGACCCGGTCCGCATGGCCAAGCTGTGGCGGGTCATGAACGCCAAGGTGCTCCACCTCGTCGACCTCGACGCGGCGCGGACGGCCTCGGACGCGTCCCCGGCCGACAACAAGGACGTCGTCGCGCGCGTCGCGGCGACGCTCGACATCCCGGTTCAGGTCGGCGGCGGCATCCGGACGCTCGCCGACATCGAGGCGATGCTCGCGCTGGGCGTGTACCGCGTCGTGCTCGGGACGGTCGCCGCGCGCGACCCGGACCTCGTCTCCGAGGCCATCGCCCGGTTCGGCGCGTCGCGCATCGTCGTCGGCATCGACGCCCGCGACGGCGAGGCGCGGACCGAGGGCTGGGAAAAGGGCTCGGGTATCGACGCCGTCGAGCTCGCCATCGACATGGAGGCCCGCGGCATCCGCCGGCTCGTCTACACCGACATCGCCCGCGACGGGATGCTCGACGGCCCGAACGTGCAGGCGTACCGCGACATGGCCTCGCGGCTCACGCGGGCCAAGGTCACCGCCTCGGGCGGCGTGGGCGGCTACCGAGACCTGCTCGCGCTCCAGAGCCTCGAAGGGCTCGGCGTGGACTCCGTGATCGTCGGCCGTGCGCTCTACGAAAACCAGTTCCCGTGCCAGCAGTTCTGGTGCTGGCACAAGAAGGACGAGGTCGACCTCGACCGTTTCTCGTCGGCGCGGCTCGCCCTCAAGGGCCAGTAGCAATGCTCACCAAGCGCATCGTTCCCTGCCTCGACGTCCACGACGGGCGCGTCGTCAAGGGCGTCCAGTTCCTGAGCCTCGTCGACGCGGGCGACCCGGTCGAGCAGGCCCGGTTCTACGACGCGTCGGGGGCCGACGAGCTCGTCTTCCTCGACATCTCGGCGACGACCGAGGCGCGCCAGACGATGCGTGATGTCGTCCGCCGGACGGCCGACGAGCTCGGCATCCCGCTCACGGTCGGCGGCGGCGTCCGCACGGCCGACGACATGGGCGCGATGCTCGACGCTGGGGCCGATAAGGTCGGGGTCAACTCGGCCGCGCTCGCCCGGCCCGATCTCCTCTCGGACGGAGCAGCCCGCTACGGCAACCAGTGCGTCGTCCTGGCCGTGGACGCCAAGCGGACGGGCACGACGGCCTCGGGCTGGGAGGTCTTCTCGCACGGCGGCCGGACGCCGACCGGCCGCTGCGCCGTCGCGTGGGCGGCCGAGGGGGAGGCGCGCGGCGCGGGCGAGGTCCTCGCGACGAGCATGGACCGCGACGGCACACGCGACGGCTACGACCTCGACCTCCTCCTCGCGCTCGATGACGTGCTCTCCGTCCCGGTGATCGCCTCTGGCGGGGCCGGCACGGCCGAGCATCTGCGTGCGGGGCTCACCGAGGGTCGCGCCTCGGCCGCGCTCGCCGCGTCGATGTTCCACTTCCGCGAAACGACGGTCGCGGAGGCCAAGGCGTTTCTCGCCGCGCACGGCGTCGCCGTCCGTCCAGCCCCTTCCGTCTCATGAACGACGCGCCGCGCCTCGGGGCCGGGCTGATCCGTGCCGGTCTCGCCGCCGTCGCGGCGTTCGTCGTCGCCGTCGGCGGATGGCTCGCGTGGGCGGCAGCGACGAACCCGGACGTGACCCTCAAGAAGCCGCGGTGGGTGGACGGCGCGTTCGAGCACAGCTTCTGGCTGCCCGTGCTCGTCGTGACAGTGGGTGGGGCGCTCCTCGTGGGGGCCGTGCTGTGGGTGGCCCTCCGGCGGCTCCGGGCCGGCGAGGACCTCTACGCGCAGCGGACCGGGCGCGGCCTCCGCCGCCGCGGCGAGCGGCACCTCGGCACCGGGTCCCACAGGCCGGGTGACGACGCGTCAGACTGACACGCGCCGTCGGGGAGAGCGCAGGACAACTCGACAGAATCGCCCCTGGGTAGGCCAGGGAGGCGTTTGACAGGTTGTCGCACCAGCGCGTCTGGCACGTTTTCTGCGTTTGGGCTTCTCGCCGCACGCGACGCGGCTCTGTTTCCTTCTCCCCCTACTTCTCTTCTCCCATGGCCACCTACGTGCGTCAGCGGACCGGAGACTTCGATCAGCTCCGGCGCGAGATGGACTCCCTGTTTCAGTCGCTCTTCCCCTCGCCGGGGGACGGTGCCACCGCTCCGGCATGGTCGCCACGAGCCGACGTCGTCGAGACGTCCGACGCGTTTCTCGTCGCCCTCGACCTCCCCGGCGTCGACCAGAACTCGCTCGAGCTCACCCTCGACGAAGGCGTCCTCAAGGTCAACGGCGAGCGGGCGATCGCGCCCGAGCACCGCGACGGCCGCTTTCACCTCGTCGAGCGGAGCTACGGGCGGTTTGCGCGCTCCTTCCGCCTCGGATTCGCCTCAGACGTCGACCCCGACTCGGTCGAGGCGTCGTTCAACGACGGCGTCTTGAACGTTCTGGTCCAGAAGGCCGAGGTCGCCAGACCCCGGCGGATCGAGGTCCGGACGTCGACCCAGGGACAGCTCTCGCATCGAACGGAAGACGCGACCGATCCGGTCGAGGAAACCGCCTGATCCGCCATTCGGCAGGTCGGTTCGAGAGGCGCGGGCGTTCTGCCCGCGCCTCTCTCGTTTTTGCCCCGGCAGATCGGCGTAGGTTTCCATCCGTCTTCCCTCCACCCGATGCGCTGGCTTGTCGTTCTTCTCCTCGCCATCGCCCACCCGGCCCTCGCGCAGGTGCCGGACTCGACGTTCGACTTCGTGGAGGTCCAGCCCGTCCTGATCGGCGGCATGGAGGCGCTCCAGCGGGGCATCGTCTATCCGGAGGCTGAGCGTCAGGCAGGCGCTCAGGGACGCGTCATCGTTCAATTCGTGGTGGATACAAGTGGAGCAACGGACAGCGTCCGCGTCGCGCGCGGCGTGAGTCCAGGGCTCGACTCCGCCGCTGTGACTGCCGTTCGAATGGCGCGGTTCACGCCTGGAACGCAGCAGGGCCGGCCCGTCCTGGTCCGGTTCACGCTCCCCGTCACCTTTCGCATCGCCGCGCCCCGGCGGGCCTTCGCGGCCGACACGCTTCTCGCCCGGCTCGGTGGCGGGTGGTCGCTCGCCGGGCTTCCCGCACCCGACTCGGGCGCGGTCGCCAGCGGCACCGGCCGCCTCATCTGGAACACGCCCGACCGTGAGACCGAGCGCGTCGTCGCCCACGTCGTCTCGGACACGCTCCGCCAGATCGACACACGGGCCACGTACGAGTCCGCCTCGCTCGCCTCGATCCATCGCCTTGCCGAGTCGCTCGAAGTCCGCCCAGGCCTCCGCACCGACTCCGCCGGTTTCTACACGGCCAACGTGATGGGCCAGGACGGCGTCTCGTTCCCCATCCCTCGCGACCTCCGCTTCGACCTCGACAGCCGGTCGTGGAGCCTCCGCCTCCCGGCCTGCATCATGCGGTGGCAGGGCCATTGCATGGTCGTGTCTCCGGTCCTCATCGGCGGGATCGGAGGGCTCGAACAGCGGGTTCGCTACCCCGCTTCCGCCCGTCGGTCCGGCATTCAAGGTCGTGTCTTCGTCACCGGCATCGTGGACGCGGAGGGCACCCCGCGGGACGTCCGAGTCTTCCGCGGAACGACCAGCACCACCGACCCAGACCTGGAGGCGGAGGCCTTGCGTGTCTACCGCGAGTCGCGGTTTCTTCCAGCTCGCGCTGCAGGTGGGGACCCGATGGAAATGCAGATGACGCTTCCGATCACCTTCCAGCTTCGCTAGCGCCCTTCACGAAGACGGCGTGACGGGAGACCGCTGGTGCGCGGCACGGGGTTTGGCCTCTCCGGGTCGTTCCACGACAACCCCCACCGACATGCGCCCTTTCGCCCCTCTCCCCCGCCTCGGCACTGCCCTGCTGCTCGCCACCGTCCTCTGCACCGGACAGGCGAGCGCACAGACGCCCGAAGCCGTCGCCCGCGGGCTCCAGCAGCGCTACGGGACGGTCCGCTCGCTCCAGGCCAACTTCGTCCAGACGTCCGGCGGGCAGCGCCTCACCGGGACCCTCGCCGTCCGCGGCCCCGCGTTCCGCCTCGACCTCGGCGAGCAGACGCTCGTCACCGACGGCCGCACGATGTGGTCGTACAACGAGGACGACCGGCAGGTGGTCGTGCAGGCCTACGACGAGGGCCAGGTCGGCTTCTCGGTCGGCCAGCTCTTCACGGACTACCTGCGCGTGTTCCGCGTCACCGGCGCGTCGAAGGCGCGCCTCGGCGGCGTCGCGTACGACGTCCTCGCGCTGCGCCCGCGCACGTCCGGCTCGTCCGTCCGCGACGCGACGCTCTACGTCCGCTCGTCCGACGCCGTCCCGACGCGCGTGCGCGTGCACGACCGCAACGGCGGGTCGCTCCAGTTCGACGTCTCGAACGTGCGCCTGAACCGGACGCTCGCGGCGAGCACGTTCCGCTTCGAGGCCCCGCGAGGCACCGAGACGGTGGACCTCCGGTAGCGGCACCTTCCCGGCCCACTCGCGAGGACTTAACGACGCCCGCCGGGCGCGGCTCCTAGCTTGGCGGCGTCCCCTCCCCTCGTTCTGTGTCCCCACGTCTCCGCACGGGCCTCGCGCTCGCCGGCAGCTTCGCCCTCGGCGGCGGCCTGCTGTACGTCGCCCTCCGCGGGGCGGACCTCGCGGCCGTCGGCCGGGCGATCCGCGACGGGGCGTGGGGCTGGCTCGTCCCGCTCGCGCTCGTAACGGTCCTCTCGGTCGTCGTCCGGGCGTGGCGGTGGGCGATCCTGCTGGACACGCTCCCCCGCGCAGACGGCACGCCGCTGACGGACCGGACGCCGCTGCGCGTCGCCCTGTCTTCGGTCCTGATCGGCTACCTCGTCAACCTCGCCGTCCCGCGCCTCGGCGAGGTCGTGCGCGCGGGCAACGTCGCCGCGCGGCGGCCGGTCGGGTTCGCGGCCGTCGTGGGGACCGTCGTCGCCGAGCGGCTCCTCGATGTGGCGATGCTGGTCGTGGCCCTCGTGAGCGTGTCGCTGATCTTCGGAGACCGCCTCGGGGCCGTCGCGGGCGAGGCGGCGCGGGGCGTCGAGCGCCTCATTTCCGGCCTCCCCGCCTCCGTCGATGTGCTCGTCGTGGGCGGCCTCGTCGCGCTCGTCGCCG
>JANPJI010000177.1:0-2771 GCA_031425425.1 Rubricoccaceae bacterium | reverse complement strand
CCGCGCGCTCGGGCACGTCGTCCCGCAGGACGACTCGGCCATCGTCGCCCTCAAGGTGCCTCTCGGCATGGACATTCGGGCGGCGGCGCACGCCTTCCACCGCCGTGGCCTGTTCGTGAACCACGTCGAGTACCCCGCCGTCGCGACGTCCGAGCAGCGCTTCCGCCTCAGCGTCTCCACGGACCACACGGCGGCCGACATCCGCGAACTGATCGAGGGCGTCGAGGCGATCTGGGACGAGTTCGCGCCCGCAGGCCTCACCGCCCCCGGCGGCGACGGGGCCTTCCCGGACGAGCCGCCGCCGCTCGACGCGTTCGAGGGCGGCTTTTAGCGCCGAGTCGCAGGCCGGCTAGGCCTCCGCTGTCTCAATCTCGTACGCTGGCTCCGCCGGGGCGCGGACGGGGACCGTCTCATCCCGGACCTCGAACCGCGTCACGTCCTCCATCTCGGGCCGGACGATCATCTCGCCGAGCAGTCCCGCGAGGAACGACTGCGCGCCGAGCAGCAGCAGCACGGCCCCGAACAGAAGGAGGGGCCGGTCGCCGATGGGCTGGCCAAAGACCAGCTTCTCGACGCTCAGCCACGCCAGAACGAAAAAGCCCGTCACGAACGAGACCGTCCCCAGCCCGCCGAAAAAGACCATCGGCCGGCGGGCAAACCGGGTGAGAAAGACGACCGTGATGAGGTCCAGGAAGCCGCGGAGGTAGCGCTCGAGCCCGAACTTGGTCCGCCCGTACTTGCGGGCGTGGTGCTGCACGACCTGCTCCTCGATGCGGTCGTAGCCCTCCCACTTGGCGAGCATCGGGATGTAGCGGTGCAACTCTCCGTACACGCGCACGCTCCGGACGACCTCGCAGCGGTACGCCTTGATGCCGCTGTTGAAGTCGTGGAGTGGGATCCCCGAGAGCCAGCGCGTGACGGCGTTGAAGAACCGGCTCGGGATTGTCTTCTCGAGCGGGTCGTTGCGCTTCTGCTTCCACCCCGAGACCAGGTCCGCCCCAGCATCGAGGCGCGCCACCATCGCGGGGAGTTCCGCCGGGTCGTCCTGCAGGTCCGCATCGAGTGTCGCGACGCACCGACCGGTCGCGCGCGCGAAGCCGGCGGCGAGCGCGGCGCTCTTGCCGTAGTTGCGCCGGAAGCGGACGCCACGGAAGCGCTCGTCGTCCACATGTAATCCTTCGATGACGGCCCACGAGGCATCGCGCGAGCCGTCGTCGACGAACCACACCTCGAAGCTCAGCCCGGCCTCACCCATCGCGGCGCGGATCTGGTCGGCCAGTTCGGGCAGGCTCTCGGCCTCGTCGAAGACCGGCACGACGATGGAGAGGTCGGGGCGCAGGGCGTTCACAGGGCGATCCGGGTCGGAAACTCGGGTGCGAGGCGCGACTGCAGGCGCTCGCCTTCGTGCCCGAAGTAGCGCATCGTGCCGTCGACCTCGCAGACCCAGACCTCCTGCGCGCCGCGGGCGAGGTAGATCTGGATCTTCTCGTCCATCGCGGCCCACACGTTGGGCGGCGAGCGGACCTCGACGCAGATCTCGGGCGCGACCGCGAACACGTCGTCCTCTTCTGTGATGGTCGCGAGGTAGGCCTCAGACATCCACACGACGTCCGGCACGCGCGTCCCCTCGTGTGTGTCGATCCCAACTTCGACGGCGGCAGCCCCACCGAGCCGCTTCTCCAGTTCGACCGCGATTCGGACCTGGCGGCGGCCGTGGCGGTTGGCGGCAGGGCTCATCAGAATGCGACCGTATCGGTCGAGCTCGATCTTGAACGGGAGGTCCTGAAGGAGCGGGTCCGCGCACACGTCGGCCCACGTCACGGGGCCATCGTAGGCCGGGCGAGCGCGGGGCGGGGCGAGCGTCGGGGCGTTCATGGCAGGTCGGGGCGTGAAGTGGGTGAAACGCGGATTCCGGCAGCAGGTCCCAGCGGATCTGCTGCGGCCCGGCGGGCGAGAGAGCCGTCGGGGGCGTCGGTCATGCGTGGCGCAGGTAGAAGGCGGCCTGATCGCCCCGGTGGGCGACGTTGGCCTCGGTGGCCCTCCGCTCGAACGCCTCCATCTCGGCGGCCGACGCACCGAGACGCTCCGGGCATCCCATCTGTCCGTCCGATGCCTGGAGCGGGAGATCGCGGCGGTAGAGCTCGCTCCCCCAGAAGCCGAATCCGTTGCTGTCGTACCGGACATCCGCCTCGCGGAGTCCTGCCTCTCGTTCGAGGTGTGCCATGCTGCGCCGCGTGTGGAGGTACAGGTGGCGCGGGGCGTCCAGCTGGACCCAGTCCGTCCCGTACTGCTCCCACGCGAGCGAGTCGCCGAGCGGGATCCGAATGAGGAGCGTCCCGCCGGGAGCCAGCAGCCGAGCCATCTCGCGCAACTGGTCCAGCGGGGCATCCATGTGCTCGAACGCGTGGTGGCACATGACGACGTCGAACACGCCGGTGACGTCGGCGAGCGCGCACCTGCGCACGCGGACGCCGTTGGGGTAGTCCACGTCTCCCGCAATGAAGGGATCCACGCCGGTGACGTCTGTGAAGCCGGCGTCGCCCAGCTCGTTGACGATCCGTCCCTGGCCGCAGCCGACATCGAGGACGCGGCTGCTAAGGCACGCACCGGCATTTCGCGCCCACTGGAGCGTCTCGGAGAGCGCCGGCGAAGGACGGACTCTCTCGAGTGTCGCCCCGACCCACGTCGGACGTCCGAACTCGTGAGCACGCTTCACCCGGCGCATCCATCTCTGCAGGCCGGCCGTAGACGGGGCCTCGACCGGCGCAAAG
>JANPJI010000176.1:0-6703 GCA_031425425.1 Rubricoccaceae bacterium | reverse complement strand
CGTGGCTCGATCCTGCGGCCGGCGGGGCTGGCGTCTGGCGTATCCCCAATCCGCTCCCGCCGAGGGTTTGCGCCTCCGGCGTGCTACTGCTCGGGCCGCACCCGGCCGGCGGACCCGCACGCGCGGACACCGTGCTCGCGGCCTACTTCACCATGTTCCGCTCTGTCAACGCCGGTCAGACGTGGCGACCGGCTCAGTCGTCCGACTCGACCGCCGGCCGCGTCGTCGTGGAGGTCCCGCCGGGCTACCCGCACGCCGGGCGCCTCGTCGCGGGGACGGGCTACCTCGGCATGGGCTACTCCGACGACCGCGGCGACACGTGGACGCACGCCGTCAACACGGTCCCCGACCAGAGCATCGCCATCGAAGAGATCCTTTTGCTACCGCCGGTGTCGCTGCTGCCCGGCGTCGCCTCGGGCCGCGGGGCTGCCGCGCCGCTGGGCTGGCCGGCGGGGCGTGTCGTCGGCTGCGGCCCCGGCGGCGTCGTGGTCTCAGACACGGGCGGCGCAGGGTACAGCGCCACGTCGTGGTTCGGGGCCGGATTGGAGGCACGTGAACTCGCGCTCGTTCGCCGGTCCGACGCGCACCCGCTTGGGCCGGGGCCGCGTCTGATCCTCGTCGGATTTGTCAACGGCCAGTCGCCCTCCGTGTGGACGAGCGACGACGCGGGCCTGACGTGGCAGCGGCGTCAGTTCCTGACGGAGCCCGCAACGGCACCGGGCTACGAGAACGCGGTGGCGCTGTTCGCGCTCTCGGAGGCCGGCGAGACGGACCCCGGCGCGGACGGCCAGGCCGTCGCCGTGCTCGGCGCAGGGCACCTGTACCAGACGACGGACGCCGGCGAGACGTGGCGCGTCATCGGCCGGGCACCGGCGATGAGCACACCGGCCGCGCCGGGCGAGCCGCCGACGCGCTCGACGAACGTGGGCGTGGCCGAGATCGGACCAGACGGCCGGCTGTACGTCGGCGTGACGATCGTCGGGCAGGGTCCGGGTCCGGGCGAGTGGCTATACCGGATGGCGGCACCGTTCGTGGTCGCAGGCGAGGCGCTGCCGGTCGAGGCGTCGGGCGTGGCGGTGTCGGTGCGCCCGAATCCAGCCGGCGGGCGCGTCGAGGTCGTCGTGTCGCTCGCCGAGGCGCAGACGGTGCGCGTGGTCGTACTGGACGCGCTCGGCCGCGAGGTCGCCGTGGTGCTGGATGAGGCGGCGGTCGGAGAACGGGTCGTCGGGGTGGACACGTCGGGCTGGCCGGCGGGCGTGTACGTCGTCCGCACCACGGCTGGGGCGCAGGCCGCCTCGGCGCGCCTCGTCGTGGCGCGGTAAGAGCGCGGCAGCTACCGCACCCTCAGCGAGCGGACGGTGAACCCGCTCACGCCCCGCGCGATGACCGACGTCCGCGCGCCCTCTGTGGTCGGCCCGTCGAGCGGCTGCACCTCGACCCAGTCCACGCACAGCAGGTTGGTCGGCGGCGGCAGGCCACCCACCGTCGGCGGCAGGATGAGGTAGCCGGGGCAGCCGCCGCCCCGCCCGCTCGACCCCTCGGAGTCCGACACGGCGACGTAGCGCCCCCCCTGCCGGATGAAGTGGACTGAGCCGGCCGAGCCCTCGCCGCCGCCGGCCTCGGTCGCGAAGAGCACCGTCGGCGCGAACGGCGTGACGACGGGCAGCTCCGGGATCTCGAACAGCGTCTCGTCCCCCCGCTTGTACAGGATCCGGGCGCGCGTCACGCCCGCGCCGAACGCGAACACGAGGCGGATCCGGTTGCCGGCCCGGCCCTCGGTGTAGATCGAGGCGATCTCGGAGCCGTCGGCCGCCTCGACGCGGCCGCCGAACCGACCGCCGTCCGGGATCGTGAGCGGGTCGATGGCGAGGTCGATGCGGTCGCGGAGCCCGTCGAGCCGGAAGCCCCCATCGGCCCCGGCCGGGATGCCCGACACGATGAGGGTGCCGTTGCGGAGCGCCAGCGCCGCCCGGCCCTGCGGGCGGAGGGTGACCCCGCCGAAGTCGACGCCGTCGGACGGGGCGGGCGCGTCGTCGCACGAGGCGACGGTGAGGGCCGCGAGGGCGAGCAGGAACGTGCGGGCGAGGCGCGCGGAGAGCGGAGTGGACATACGGGTAGCCCGGCTGGGAACAGGCCGTTGGGGAGGGGCAAGTCTACCACGCCGGACGGCCTGCAGGACCCGGCCCGGCCCGGCTGCTCCGGTCCTCATACGCGCCTGCGGATCAGCCGGGCGGTCCGGCGCGTACCGGGCCACTGCCTCACGCAACACCGGTCCGGATGAAAAGCCTCTGGGCGAGCCTGCTCCGCCGCGACGACGGCGATCCCGAGGACGACCTCCTCAGCGCCATCCCCCTGTTCGAGGACCTCACGCCGCGCGAGATCGACACGGTCCAGCGGCTGCTGCACCGCCGGGACTACGTGGCCGGCGAGTCCGTGTTCGTCCAGGGCGAGCCCGGCCTCGGGATGTACATCATCTCGCGCGGGAGCGTCTCGATCCAGAGCGAGCCGTCCGGCCGCGAACTGGTCCAGCTCTCCGACGGGGACTTCTTCGGCGAGATCGCCCTGCTCAACGAGGTCATCCGGACGGCCACGGCGCGGGCGCGGACCGACTGCACGCTGCTGAGCCTGTTCCAGCCGGACCTGCTCGGGCTCCTCGAGCGGAGCCCGCGCCTCGGCGTGAAGGTGCTGCTCGCGCTGGCCCGGCTCGTCGGGCTGCGGCTGGTCCAGGTCGGGTCCGAGTCCGAGGCGCACGCGCGCGAGTGCGAGGCGCTCCGGGCCGAGGCCGAGCGCCTCCGGGCGCTCCTGCCCGCCGCAGACCCGGCATGACGCGCCGCTCGCTCCACACCGCCGGCCGCCTCAGCCTGTGGGTCGGCCTCGGGGCCGTCGCCGGCCTTGTGTTCGTCGTCCGCGCCGCGCCGGACCTGCTGGGCCTCGTCGTGCTCGGCGCGACGCTGGCGTACCTGCTCGTCCCGCTCGTGGACCGGCTGGAGCGCCGCGGGGTGGGCCGCGCGCTCGGGGCCGCGCTCGTGCTCGGCGGCCTCACGCTCGTGCTCGGCGTCGCGGCGACGCTCGCCGCGCCGACGGTCACCGCGCAGGCGGCTCAGTTCCAGGCCCGGTGGGAGAGCGGCGAACTCCTCGGCATCGTCCGCAGCGCCGAGGCGGCGCTCGCGGCGTACCTCGGGGGCGTTGCGCCGGAGGACATCGGGCTGACCCAGGCCACGCGCGAGCTCTTCGACACCGACGCCGGCACGCTCATCGGCTACGTGCCGTCGCTGCTCAACGCGGTCTCGAACGCCATCGTGGTTCCGTTTGTGCTGTTCACGCTCCTCAAGGACGGCCCCGTGCTGCGGCGGCGGCTGCTGGCCGTCGTGCCGAACCGGTACTTCGAGTTCGGCATGAACGTGCTCTACAAGGCCGACGCGCACCTCGGCGGTTACCTCCGCGGCCAGGCCGTCATCGCCGTCCTCGTGGGTGCGTCGACGGCGCTCGCACTGGGCCTTCTCGGCGTGGACTACTACCTCGTGCTCGGGCTCATCACGGGCCTGGCCAACGTCGTCCCGTACGTCGGCTTCGCCATCTCGGCCGGGCTCGCCGTCGTGGTCTCCGTCGTGACGACGGGCGACTTCCACCAGACCGCCGGCGTCGTCGTGATCTTCGGTGTGCTGCAGACGGTCGAGAACGTCGTCTTCCAGCCGTGGATCACGGGCCGGACCGTGTCGATGGACCCCGCGCTCGTGCTGATCGCCATCCTCGTCGGCGGGCGCGTCGGCGGGGTGCTCGGGATGGCGCTCGGCGTGCCGGCGGCGGCGATCTTGAAGGTCGTCGCCGTGGAAACGGTGACAGGCCTCCGGCGATATCACCTCTGAGCAGACCGCCTCCCGGCCCATGTCGACCTCGCAGATGCCGCTCGCGGCGACCCCGTCCGCGGGGCCCCTCTCCGACCCCGCCCGGCTCACCGCCCGGTTCTGGGGCGTCCGCGGCTCCATTCCGACGCCGCCGGCGGGCTACCTCGGCGTCGGCGGCAACACGTCGTGCGTCGAGGTCCGCGCGCCTGACGGGACGGTCCTCGTGCTGGACGCCGGGACGGGCATCCGGGCGCTCGGCTACGCGCTCGCCGCCGAGGCGGCCGGGCAGCCGATGAAGGTCAACGTGGTGCTGTCGCACTTCCACTGGGACCACCTGCAGGGCCTCCCGTTCTTCGCCCCGCTCTTCGCGGCCGGCCACGAGGTCACGTTCTACGCCGTCACGGACGACGGCCGGCTGGACCGGCTGCTGCAGGGGCAGATGTGCTTCCCCTACTTCCCGGTCCCGTTCAAGGACCTCGCGGCGTCGACGAAGACGATTTCGCTGCGCGAGGGCGAGCCGTTCCAGGTCGGCCCGATGACGGTCCGGCCGTTCCCGGTGAACCACCCGCAGGGCGCGCACGGCTTCCGGATCGAGTGCGGCGGGTCCACGCTGGTCTACGCCACCGACTACGAGCACGGCGTCCCGGCGTTCGACGCCGGCCTCCGCGAGGCCGTCCGCGGCGCGGACGCGCTGATCTCGGACGCGCAGTACACGCCGGACGAGTACACGCTCCGCGGCGGGTGGGGCCACACGACGTGGGAGCAGGCCGCCGAGCTGGCCCGCGACGCCGATGTCGGACGGCTGTACTTGTTCCACCACGACCCGGCGCACGACGACGCGGCGCTCGGGCGGATCTGCGACTGCGCGCGTGAGGTGTTTCCCGCCTCGGAACTGGCCTGCGAGGGCCACGAGATCCGGATCTGAACCGGGGCGGAGAGGGTGAGACGGGAGAAGGGGGTGGAAGAGAACCGGTCTCTTCCACCCCCTCCACACCTTCCATCCCTTCAGCCGACTCTAGCCGCGCGTTCCGCGCTGGAGGCGGAGCGTCTGGCCCGCCCGGATGTTGCCGTCCGTGATCCCGTTCCACTGCTGGAGGTCGCGGACGGAGACGCCGGTCTGGCGCGCGATGCGCGTCAGGTTGTCGCCCGAGCGGACCGTGTACGTCCGCGGGGCGGGCGGCGTCGCGGCGGCGGCGCGGGCGCGGCGCGACGGAGCCGGGGCACCGGTGGCGACGACGTTGAGCCGCCGGCCGGCAAGCAGGCGGTCGCCGGCGATGCCGCCGTTCCAGTCGCGGAGCTGCTGGACCGTCACGCCGTACTGGCGCGCGATGGTCGAGAGGTACTCGCCGCGGGCCACCGTGTGCGTCGTCGGGCGGCGCTCGGCGCGATCCGACACGACGCGGACGGGCACGCGCGCCTCGCGGGTTTCCCGAACCGTCTGTGCGGGCGTGGGCGCGCGCTCCGGGGCGGGGGCCGGGCGGGCCTGCGCGAGCGCGAGCACGTCCGGACCGAGCAGGCCGGCCGTCGAGACCGGGGCAGCCGGGCGGGCGGCGGGCGTCTCAGGGCGGGGCTCGGCGCGCAGCGCGGGCTGGGGCTCCTCACGGGGAGCCGGGGCGTCGGCCTGAGCGACGAGGACGGGTTCAACCGCCTCCGACTCGCTGGCCTCGGGGCCGCCGGTCTGCTCGGCGACGAGTGCCGCGCGGGCCGCGATCAGCTCCTCGCGGGCGAGCGCCTGCGGCGTCTGTGCGGCGACGAGCACCGGCTCAGCCGCGGCGAGGCGCGCCTGCTGGCGCTCGAACACAGCAACCTCCGGCGGCGCGACCGCGGCGTACTGGTCGACGGGGTTGGCTCGGCGGACGACCGGCTCGGCGGGCCGCCGGCCGGGGCGGGTCCGCTCGCGGGCGGCCGCCACCTGGAGCGCCTCGCCGCGCTCCTGCGGCGCGACCGGGCGGACGGCGCGCGAGCCGAACCGGACCGTCTCGGCCGAGGCGCGCAGGCCGGAGCCGTCAGTGGGGGCGAACCGCTCGAGGTCGGACGCGTGCTGGGCGTACAGGCCTGGCGGGATGCGGAGCGTCTGCGGCCCGCGGCCCGAGGGCACGCGGCCCGAGCGGAGGCTCGGGTTGAGCGCGCGCACGGCCGCCTCGGAGATGTCGAGCGCGCGGGCGACGGCCCCGAGCGACGTCCCGGCCGCGACCGGCATCCGGTCGAAGGCGTACTCCGGGCCGGGGTCATCGGTGGGCGAGAGGCCGTAGGCGGCGGGGTTCGAGACGACGAGGCTCGTCGCGATGAACATCGGGACGTAGGCCCGCGTCTCGCGCGGGATGGCCTCCTCGATGTCCCAGAAGGTGGCCCGGCGGCCGGTGCGCTCCTCGAAGCGCGCCGCGGCGCGCGCGATCACGGCCGGGTTGCAGTTGTAGCCGGCGAGGGCGAGCTGCCAGTCGCCGAAGCGGTCGTGGAGGTCGCGGAGGTGACGCGCCGCGGCCCGCGTGGCGCGTTCGGGGTCGAGGCGGTCGTCGTACTCGCGCGTCGCCTGGAGGCCGTAGGCGGCACCGGTCGCGCGGATGAACTGCCACATGCCGGCGGCGGCCTTGTGGCTCTGCGCGGCGGGGTTGAGCGCGCTCTCGACCATCGCGAGGTACTTCAGCTCGTCTGGCACGCCCTCCTCGGCGAGCACGCGCTCGACCATCGGGAAGTACGTCTCGGCCCGCGACAGCAGGCGCTCGACGTGGCTCGGCCGGCGCGTGAGGAACTGCACGTAGCGCTCGACCTGCGTGTTGACGTCCATCGGGATCGTCGTGGCGTACGTCGACCGGTCCGGGAGCGTGACGTGCTCCAGCAGCGGCACACCCATGTCGAAG
>JANPJI010000175.1:0-2034 GCA_031425425.1 Rubricoccaceae bacterium | reverse complement strand
GGGCCGGCCCCGGGGAGGGTATGGACCTGCGTTGCGTACCACAGGCGTTCGGGCTCGAACGGCCGGCGGCGCGTCCACCGCGACGGGTCCTCGCGCCACAGCACGACCGCCCCGGCCCCGTGCCGCGCGTAGCCCTCGGCGGCCGCTGCGGCCAGTTCGGGCCAGTGGCCGGCGAGGAACGCCGTGTGTGCGGACTCGCGCGCGGCGACCGCGCGTGGCGGCTTCGCAGTCGATGTGATGGAGACGAGTCCAGTGGGCGAGGCCAGCGTCCTCGTGCGGCCCAGGAGAGCTTCGGCGGCAAAGCGGGCGGGGGGACGGCCCGACGCGCGACGGCGGGCACCGTTCCACGGCACCCCGTCGATCTATCTTCGCGCCCTCTCCTTTGCCCCTGTCCCATGGCCCGCTACACCTCCATCGACGACGTTCTCGCCTCGTACCCTGCCCGCTTCAACGCCGACAAGGCGAAGGGGATGGACGACCGCGTCCACATGAACCTCACCGGGGCCAACGCCCGCGACGTCACGCTGCACGTCAACGACGGCACACTGACGATGGAAGACGGCGCGCCGACTGTAGACCCGACGCTCACGCTGACGGCCGACGCCGACAACTGGCTGGCTGTCGAGAACGGCGACCTCAACCCGATGATGGCCATGATGACGGGCAAGGTCAAGATGAAGGGCTCGGTGCCGTTCGCGACCAAGTTCATGGGCCTCTTCGGCTACGGCGGCTGACGCCTGCCGGGGCATCATCGGACGACGATGACGGTCGTCGTCCGGACCTCGGCACCAGCGACGAGGCGGACGACGTAGACCCCTGCGGCCCCCGCCGGCGTCCACACGGCGTCGTACCACCCGGCCTCCTGTGTCCCGTCGAACAGGACAGCCACCTCGCGACCGCGCACGTCATAAACGGCGACCCGGACCGGCATGTCGTCGGGCAGTCCGTACGGGACCGTCGTCGCACTGCGGACCGGGTTGGGCCGCGGGAGCCCCATCTCGACGGCAGCCGGTGGCGGCCGCAGTGAACCCGGCGCGGGGGCCTCTGGAGGCGTGTCCCCGGGCACGTCGGGCGGCGGGCCTGTCGGTCCGGTGATGGTCAGACTAACCGGGATCGTGAGGACCGGCATGCCCCCCCCCGCCGCCGTCGGCGTGAGCGTGAGCAGGGCCTGGTACCTCCCCGGAGCCGACGGAGCCGAGGCGAAGGTGACGTCGACGGTGGAACTCTCTCCCGGATCGAGGACGAGAAAGCTCGTCGAGACCTCCAGGATGCCTGGCAGCCGGGTCAGGGACTCGCTCGTGCTGTCCTGGGCGAACTCCGAGAGCAGGAAGGTGCGCAGGTCCGACCCGCTCTCCAGCCCGCGCTGCGCGGCTAGGCCGAACAGGATTCGGCCGTACACGAACTCGACGTCTCCCGACGGAGCCAGGATGGCCTGGAACGTGAGAGTCCCTTCGGCCTGTCGCCCCGACACCGAGACGCGGTCGTACCGGACCGCGAAGCGCCCGTCCGGCAGCAGACCGACGTACACCCCCCCTCCCCGGTCTGCCTCGACGATCAGGTCGGTCCAGAACGGCGCGAGGACCGCGTTGGGCGCGTCCGCCGCTCCGAGGCGTCTCGGGAAGAGCCCCCTCGCTCCCGTATCCAGCGACAGAACGCCGTCCGTGTACACCCGCACGGTGCGGAACTCCTGGCTCCCGAGCGGAAAGGCGAACGGGAGCGGGACATCGACGAAGCCCGCGTTCTCGGCCGGCGTCGGGGGGTAGAGCGCCGTCCAGCCATCGAGCCGCCGGCCGGTCAGGGCGATGTTCGGCGGGACGGCGGCCGGGTTTCCCCGCAGAGAGACCAGGCGTGTCTCATACCCGAGCGCGCGCGCGTCCGCGCCGCGCGTGACGGTCCGCTCGGCGGTGATGGCGACGCTGGCGGGCAGCGACAGGTCGGCATTTCGAACGCGGATCGGCTGGGGAGCGGCCCCGCTGGAGTCGCCCGAGACCTCGAGGACCCGCGGCTCCGCCGACAGCGCATTGATGGACGCAG
>JANPJI010000174.1:0-1960 GCA_031425425.1 Rubricoccaceae bacterium | reverse complement strand
CGGCGGGCGGCGTACCATACGCCGTTCTCGCCCGCACCGCCATGCTCCGACTGATTCGCGCCGCCGCCCATGCGACGTTTGCCCTGTGCCTCCTCGCCCCGCTGGCGGCGCACGCCCAGGCGCCGGGAGCCTCGCGTTACTGGATCGTGGTCGGGACCGACGGCGGCGCGGAGATCCCGCCGACGTCGCGGGCGGTCGCCCGGCGGGCGATGCGGGGGACCGTCCACGCGCCTGCACACCCGGACCGCGGCGTCAACCCGGCGGCGCTCGCACAGCTTCGTGCCGCCGGCGTGGAGCCGCTGCGCCAGAGCCGCTGGCTCGGGGCCGTCAGCGCAGACCTCACGGCGGAGCAGGCATTGGCCGTCGCGGCGCTCCCCGGCGTTCGGGCCGTTCGCCGCGTCGCGCGGCTCGTCGAGCAGAGCGTGCAGACCGCAACGCCGTACGCCGCCCCGGCCCCGTCGCCGGTGTTCATCGTCTACGGCCCGTCCGAGGCGCAGCTCACGTTCGTCCGGGCCGACGAGACCCTCGAAGCGGGGCGCGACGCGACGGGCGTCGTGTTTGGCATCCTGGACACGCTCTTCGACTTCGGGCACCCGGCGCTCTCGCACATTCCCGCCTCGGGCCACCTCCTCGGCCAGCAGAACTACATCGGCGGCCAGCAGAGCAACTTCCACGGGCTCGCGACGAGTTCGATCGCGCTCGGCTACCAGGACGGCCAGCTCGTCGGACCCGCCTGGAACGCGGACGTGCTCGCGGCGACGACCGAGTTCGCCCCGACCGAGACGCACGCCGAGGAGGACGCCTTCGTGGCCGGCATGGAGTGGATGGAGAGCCAGGGGGCCGACGTCGTGAGCGTCTCGCTCGGCTACAGCGTGTTCGACCCCGGCGAGGGCGACTACACGTATGCCGACATGGACGGCAACACGGCGACGGTCACGCGCGCGTCGGACTTCGCCGCCTCGCTTGGCGTCGCCGTCGTGGTCGCGGCGGGCAACGAGGGCAACAACGCCTGGCACTTCATCACCGCTCCGGCCGACGCCGACTCGGTGATCACAGTCGGCGCGGCCAACAGCAACGGATCGCGGTCCAGCTTCTCCGGCTTCGGCCCGACGGCCGACGGCCGGACCAAGCCGGACGTCGCGGCGCTCGGCTCGGGCGTGTACGTGGCCAACCCCGGCGGCGGGGCGGGCTTCGGCGGCGGGACGTCCTATGCGGCCCCGATGGTGGCCGGCGTCGTCGCCCAGATCCTCGGCGCGCGGCCGTCGCTGACGCCGGTCGAGGTGCGCGACGCGCTCCGCAGGACGGCGAGCCAGGCCGCGGCTCCGGACAACGAGCTGGGCTGGGGCATCATCGACGCCGTGGACGCGCTCGCCTCGGCGACGGCCGCCGAGGCGCCGGTGCCCAACGCCTCGGCGTGGCAGATCGCGCCCAATGTGACGCGGGCCGGCCGCACCGTCACTCTCACCGCCGGCACGGCCGCGGCCGAGGCGCTCACGGTCGACCTCGTCGACCCGCTGGGCCGCCGCGTCGCGACGTGGACGGTCGCAGGAGGCCGCACACAGGCGACCGTTCCCGACCTGCCGACCGGGACCTACTTCGTCCGCGTGCCGGGCGCACCTGCGCTCCGGCTGACGGTCGTCCGGTAGGGTGGTCGAAATTGTTTCGTGGAGGTGAGCCGGTCGGCGGCCAGATCTCGGTTGAGTGTGTACCACTCTCCCGTGCACGGATGTCCCGGTCGCTACTGGTTCTCCTCGCCGCGCTCGTCGCCCCGAGCGCCCTTGCCCAGATCTGCACCACGTCGTGGACCAACGCGGCCGGCGGCTCCTGGGAGACCGCCGCGAACTGGGACGCCGGCGTCCCCGACGCCGCCGACACCGTCTGCATCACGCTCGCCGGCACGTACACCGTCGCCACCACCACCACGTCGAGCCGCACCGTCGCCGGGATCGTCCTCGGTGGG
>JANPJI010000173.1:0-6386 GCA_031425425.1 Rubricoccaceae bacterium | reverse complement strand
GCACCTGCTCGGCACGCTCGACCGGCC
This sequence comes from Rubricoccaceae bacterium, assembly GCA_031425425.1. Taxonomy (GTDB): domain Bacteria; phylum Bacteroidota; class Rhodothermia; order Rhodothermales; family Rubricoccaceae; genus DASVSE01. The sequence goes on along the minus strand of JANPJI010000173.1, from coordinate 6,359 downwards.
CACCGAGGGGACGGTCCGCTTCCGCGGCGAGGACGTCTTCGCCCGCAGCGACGAGGCGCTCGCGGCGTTTCGGAACCGCTCGATCGGGTTTGTCTTCCAGTTCCACCACCTCCTGCCCGAGTTCACGGCAGCCGAGAACGTCGAGATGCCCGCCCTCATCGCCCGGCAGGGCGGGGCCGCGTCGCACGCCCGCGCCGAGGCGCTCCTCGTGGGCCTCGGTCTCGGCGAGCGCCTCGGCCACCGGCCGAGCCAGCTCTCGGGCGGCGAGCAGCAGCGCGTCGCCGTCGCGCGGGCGCTGATGAACCGCCCCGGCCTCGTGCTCATGGACGAGCCGACGGGCAACCTCGACGTCAAGACGGCCGGCCGCCTCCACGAGGAACTCCGGCGGCTGTCGCACGCGGACGAGCAGGCGTTCGTGATCGTGACGCACAACCCGGCGCTGGCCGAGATGGCGGACCGCACGCTGCGCCTCGACGGCGGGCGCCTCGTCGCGGCGTAATCCGGCGCGTTCCGCCAATCCCCCGTGAACGAACAACCGCGTGCGCCTTGGCCGCGTACGTTCGGGACATCACTGCCAACCCGATGTCCGACATGGTCGTCGTCATGGAACCCGGGGCCACGGAGGCCGACTACGAGACCGTCATCGCGCGCCTCGACAGCTACGGCTTCGGCGTCCACCGCCTGACGGGCGTCCAGCAGACCGTCTTCGGCGCGCTCGGCGTCAAGCCGGACTTCGACGTGCGCCACATCCGCATCCTCGAGGGCGTCAAGGACGTGTTCCGCGTCACGAGCCCGTACAAGTTCGCCAGCCGCACGTGGCACCCCGACGACACGGTCGTGGACGTGGACGGCGTGCCGGTCGGCGGGCCCGAGGTCATCGTGATGGCCGGGCCGTGCTCGGTCGAGAGCGAGGACCAGATCGAGGCGTCCGCTGCGGCCGTCGCCGCCTCCGGCGCGCGGATCCTGCGCGGCGGGGCCTTCAAGCCGCGCAGCAGCCCGTACGCCTTCCAGGGCCTCGGCGAGGACGGCCTCCGGATGATGCGCGAGGCGGCGGACCGCCACGGCCTCAAGGTCGTCACCGAGGTCATGGCGCAGGACCAGATCGACGTCGTGGCGAAGTACGCGCACGTCTTCCAGATCGGCGCGCGCAACATGCAGAACTTCTCGCTCCTGCGCGACGTGGGCGGCGTCGGCCTGCCGGTGTTCCTCAAGCGCGGGCTCTCGGCGACCATCGAGGAGTGGCTCATGAGCGCGGAGTACGTCCTCGCCGAGGGCAACCCGAACGTGATCCTCTGCGAGCGCGGCATCCGGACCTTCGAGACGGCCACGCGCAACACGCTGGACCTCTCGGCTGTCCCGGTCGTCCGCAAGCTCAGCCACCTGCCCATCGTCGTGGACCCCAGCCACGGCGTCGGCCTGCGCGACAAGGTGATGCCGATGGCGCGCGCCGCCGTCGCCGCCGGGGCCGACGGGCTCATGATCGAGACGCACCCGGACCCGCCGAGCGCGCTCTCGGACGGCCCGCAGTCGCTGTACTTCGACGCGTTCGCCGACCTCATGGTGCAGGTCCGCCGCATCGCGGAGGCCGTCGGGCGAACCGTCGCCGAGGGGCCGGTGCGGCGCGTCGAAGCGCCGCTCGCCGCCTGAGCCGGCGCTCGCGCGCAACCGCGCGTCCGCACACACGCCGTCTTCAACCCGGCCGGACGCCCCGCCGCGCCCGGCCGGCTCTATGTTGCGCGGTCCTGACCTGAATTCCCCCTCGCCCTCCGACCTCATGTGCGGCATCGTTGGATACATCGGCCGGCGCGAAGCGGCGGACCTGCTCGTGACCGGCCTGCGGCGCCTCGAGTACCGCGGGTACGACTCGGCCGGCGTCGCCGTCGTCAACGGCCGCCTGAACGTGCGCAAGAAGGAGGGCAAGGTCGAGGGCCTCGCCCAGTCGCTCGCGGCGAACCCGCTCCACGGGACGGTCGGGATGGGACACACGCGCTGGGCCACGCACGGCGCGCCAAACGACGTCAACGCGCACCCGCACGAGTCGTCGGACGGGCGCTTCGCGCTCATCCACAACGGCATCATCGAGAACTACGGCCCGATGCGCGAGCGCCTCCAGGCGCAGGGCTACGTGTTCAAGTCCGAGACCGACACCGAGGTCCTCGTCCACTTCATCGACGAGATCCAGAAGGAGACCGGGCTCGGCTTCGCCGAGTCGGTCCGGCAGGCGCTCACGCAGGTCGTCGGCGCGTACGGGATCGTGGCCGTCTCGCGCGACGAGCCGGACCAGCTCGTCGTCGCCCGCAACGGCAGCCCGCTGCTGCTCGGCATCGGCGAGGGCGAGAACTTCGTCGCCTCGGACGCGAGCCCGTTCATCGAGTACACCCGCAACGTGGTCTACCTCACGGATGGCGAGATGGCGGTCGTCCGCCGCGACGGCTACGACGTGATGTCGATCGCCGGCAAGCCGGTCTCCAAAGAGGTCCACGCGCTCGAGTGGGACCTCGAGCAGATCGAGAAGGGCGGCTACGAGCACTTCATGCTCAAGGAGATCATGGAGCAGCCCGAGGCGCTCACGAACGCCATGCGCGGGCGCGTGCTGCCGGAGGAGGGCATCGTCAAGCTCGGCGGGCTCACGGACGTGCTGCCGCAGCTCAAGGCCGCCGAGCGGATCGTGATCTGCGCCTGCGGGACGTCGTGGCACGCGGGCCTCGTCGGCGAGTACCTCGTCGAGCGCTTCGCGCGGCTCAACGTCGAGGTCGAGTACGCGTCCGAGTTCCGCTACCGCAACCCGATCCTCACGCCGGGCAAGGACGTCGTCCTCGTGATCTCGCAGAGCGGCGAGACGGCGGACACGCTCGCGGCGGTCCGCCAGGCCAAGGCGGCCGGCGTGCTCACGCTCGGCATCTGCAACGCCGTCGGCAGCACCATCGCGCGCGAGACCGACGCCGGCGTGTACCTCCACGCCGGCCCCGAGATCGGCGTCGCCTCGACGAAGGCGTTCACGGCCCAGGTGACGGTCCTCGCGCAGATCGCGCTCCTGCTCGGCCGCGAGCGCGGCGTTCTCGCCGAGGACGACTTCCGCCGCCACCTCGACGCCCTCGCGGCCATCCCGGACCAGCTCCGGCGCGTCCTCGCGCAGGACGAGCGCATCCAGGCCATCGCCCGCGACTACCGCCTCGCCTCGAACTTCCTCTACCTCGGCCGCGGCGTCAACTTCCCGGTCGCCCTCGAAGGGGCGCTCAAGCTCAAGGAGATCAGCTACATCCACGCCGAGGGCTACCCGGCAGCCGAGATGAAGCACGGCCCGATCGCGCTCATCGACCGCTTCATGCCGGTCGTGTTCATCGCGACGCGCGAGGCGACGTACGAGAAGGTGGTCTCGAACATCGAGGAGGTCGCCGCCCGCGGCGGCTCGATCCTCGTCATTACGGACGAGGGCAACCGCGCGCTGGACCGCCTCGCCGAGGCGGTGATCGAGGTCCCGAAGACGCTCGACGCCTTCGAGCCCCTCCTCACGGTGGTCCCGCTGCAGCTGCTCTCGTACCACATCGCCGTCCTGCGCGGGTGCAACGTGGACATGCCGCGCAACCTCGCCAAGAGCGTCACGGTGGAGTAGGGCGCACAGATCGCCTTGACCGGGCGGCGTTCTCGCCCGACGTTGTGGGCGTTCTACCCGCCGTCCCCATGCGCCTGCCGCTCGTCCTGACGCTCCTCGCCCTCTTCTCGGGCTGTGACTCGGCAGCGGCGGGGCTCGCCTATACCGGGACCCTCGCGGTCGGCCTCGCCGATCTCCAGTCGAACACGGACCCGACGGCCCGCCCGCAGCCGACGCTCGCGCTGGCGACGGACGAGATCTTCGGGTGCGCCAACTACCGGCTCAACGTCGCGGTCCGGCGATCCGGCCGCACGCTCGACCTGACGGTCCGGGATGTCGAGTTGCTCGGCGAGGTGTGCCTCACGGCACTCGGCCCGGCGACGTTCCAGACGCCGCTCGACGTGCCGGCGGGGACGTACCGGCTCCGCATCCGGACAGGCGGGGCCGTCGACGAGTACGACCTCCGTGTCGAGGCGGACCGGCTCGTGCTCGACTCCGTCCGGGCCGAGCGGACGCGCGTCCCGGAGCCGCTCGTCTGGCGCTACCCCGAGCGCTCGTTCGTCTACACCTGCGGGACGTTCACCGGCGACGAGGCACTGTGCGGCCAGTTCCAGGCGCGCCTCGAGGCGGCGGTCGCGCTGAGCGAGGTCGCCGTCCCGAGCGAGGGCGTCTGGCCGTACCCCCGCGAGCCCGCGGGCTACTACCACAACGCGCCGTCGCGCGTCTACCGGTACGCATCCGAGACGGACTTCGAGACCGCGAAGGACCTCCTGCATGTGTTCACGGCAGAGGCCCTCGTCGGCCGGATGGGCGTCGGCCTCGCCGTCGCGAACTGGCGGGGCGACGCGGGGCTCTCGTGGGTGTACGAGAACGAGATGCAGGACCCGCCCTGACAGGCTCCGCCGGCCGGCCCGACAGGGGCCGTCCACCTCCCCGCTTCGCCATGCGCCTCCCGCTCGTCTTCTGCGCGCTCGTCGCGCTCACCCGGTGCGACTCGGCCGGCACGGACCCCGTGTCCTACAGCGGCATCATCGAGGTGGCGCTGGCGCAGACGGCGGACGGCGTCGCCGGCCTCCGCCTCGTCGCCGTGGACGACGGCGGGTGCGCCGATCCACTCGTGGTCGAAACCGAGGCAACGCCGTCGAGCCTGCGGGTCCGCGTGGTCGGCATCGGCGTGCGGTCGGGTCCGGCCTGCGAGGCGCTCATCCCCGCCTCAGCCGTCGTCCCGCTGCCGTTCACGCAGCAGGGCGAGTTCCCGGTCGAGGTCGTCCACCGCGGCGCGACGGACGCGTACGCCTACTCGATCGGGTTCGCCGGCGAGACGCTTGCGGCCGTGCGGACGAGCACGACCCGCCTCGCGACGCCGTAGACTCTGGCCTCGCTGCCGCCTCCCGATGCGCCGCTCTCTGCTCCTGCTCGCTGTCCTCGCGCTCACCGCCACCTCCTGCGACTCGGGCGGCGGCGAGATCCAGCCGCTCGGCGGGCTCCTCTACGTCTCGCTCCAGGGCTCGACGACGCTCCTGCTGGAGTCCAACCTGGACCTCCCGTGCGGGCCGCGCATCGCGGCCGAGACGCTCGCGCTCGGCGGGCGGTTCTCGGTCACCGTCCTCGGGACCGAGGCGACCAGTGGGGCCTGTACGGACGTCGGGCCGGTCACGCAGACAGTCACGATCGAGACCGGCGGCGCGGACGTCGTGCCGGTCGACATCGTATTCGGCGGGTTCGTCGACGAGTACCGGTACTCGACCGGTTCGCGCGGGGGGCGGCTGGACTCGGTCCGGACGAGCATCACGCGCCTCGGGCCGCGCCCGCGCTGAGACCGGGGCGGGCGCTTACAGGCCGGACGGGCCGCGGCGGTAGCTTGCCGGGCCCGACGCCCCGCCCATGATCCGCCCGGACGCCCTCGACGCCCTCGTCGCTCGGTACGACGCCGCCTCTGCCGCCCTCGCCGAGCCGGACGTCGCGAGCGACCTGAAGGAGATGGCGCGGCTCGGCCGCGAGCTCTCCGGGCTGGAGCCCGCCGTGCAGGCCGCCGCGCGCTGGCGCGCCCTCCTCGCCGAGGTCGCCGACCTCCGTGAGATGGCCGCGGGCGACGACCCCGAGATGGCCGAGCTCGCCGCACTTGAAGTCGACGAGAAGGTGGAGGCGCTCGCTCAGGCCGAGGCCGCGCTCGAAGAAGCCCTCATCCCCCGCGACCCCGAGGACGCCCGCGACGTCATCATCGAGATCCGCGCCGGGACCGGCGGCGACGAGGCGGCCCTCTTCGCCGGCGACCTGTACGAGATGTACCAGAAGTGGTCCGCAACCCACGGCTGGCGGCTGGAAGCGATGGACGCGAGCCCGGGCGGCATGGGCGGCTTCCGCGAGATCACGTTCGGCCTCAAAGGCGGACCCTCGGCCGACGGCGTCTACGGAACGATGAAGTTCGAATCGGGCGTCCACCGCGTCCAGCGCGTCCCGGCGACCGAGAGCCAGGGCCGCATTCACACGAGCGCCGCTACGGTCGCGGTGCTCCCCGAGGCCGAGGAGGTGGACGTGGACCTGCGGATGCAAGACGTCCGCGTGGACGTCTTCCGCGCCTCCGGGCCGGGCGGGCAGAGCGTCAACACGACCGACTCGGCCGTGCGGCTCACGCACGTCCCGACGGGCCTCGTGGTGTCGATCCAGGACGAGAAGAGCCAGCTCAAGAACAAGGACAAGGCGTTCCGGGTGCTCCGGAGCCGGCTCTACCAGCTCGAGCACGACCGCATCCACGACGAGCGCGCGT
>JANPJI010000172.1:0-3694 GCA_031425425.1 Rubricoccaceae bacterium | reverse complement strand
TGATCGAGCGCGTGCCGTTGTGCGGCTTGAACGCGCAGTCGAAGACCGGCAGGTGGGCGTCCTTCAGGCCCGGCGCGCCCTCGATGGTGTCGTTGGCGTCGATGAACGCCATGATCTCCGCCGCCTCGGCGTCCGAGTAGCCGAGCTGCGCGAGGGCCGAGCCCACCGTCCCGTTGACGATCTTCATGAGCCCATCGCCCTTGCCGGCAAGCAGCTTGTACTTCACGAGCGCGATGTCGGGCTCGACGCCCGTCGTGTCGCAGTCCATCATGAAGCCGATGGTGCCTGTCGGGGCGAGGACGGTGACCTGCGCGTTGCGGTAACCGTGCGCCTCGCCGAGGGCGACCATCCGGTCGGCACACTCCTGCGCCGCCGTACGGAGGTCCGCCGGGCACGACGCGCCGATGCCGGCGACCGCGTCGCGGTGCATCCGCATCACGTCGAGCATCGGCTCGCGGTTGGCCGCGAAGCCCTGGAACGGGCCGACGGCGGCGGCCATCTCGGCCGAGCAGGCGTACGCCTCGCAGTGCTCGATCGCCATGAGCGCGCCGGCGACGGCCCGGCCCTCGTCCGAGTCGTACGGCAGGCCCATCGACATGAGGAGCGCCCCGAGGTTGGCGAAGCCGAGCCCGAGCGGCCGGTAACGGTGGCTGTTCGCCGCGATCCGGTCGGACGGGTAGCCCGCGCGGTCGACGAGGATCTCCTGGGCGATGAGGAAGGTCCGGGCGGCCGCTCGGTACCGGGCGACATCGAACGAGCCGTCCGCCGAGACAAACTTCCGGAGATTCAGCGAGGCGAGGTTGCACGCGGTGTCGTCCAAGAACATGAACTCCGAGCAGGGGTTGCTGGAGTTGATCGGGCCGGTCGCCTTGCACGTGTGCCAGCGCTGGATCGTGTCCTCGTACTGCGCGCCGGGGTCGCCGCAGACGTGTGTGCCCTCGGCAATCGCCATGAGCAGGTCGCGGGCGTCGACCGTCTCGACCGTCTCGCCGCTCGTGACGGCGCGGAGCGCATACGGCTGCTCGTCGCGGGCGGCCGCCATCACGGCGTCGTCCAGGCGCACGGACTGGTTCACGTTCTGGAACGCGACCGACCCGTAGGCCGGGCCGTTGAACGAGCCGTCGTAGCCCTCCTCGATGAGCGCCCACGCCTTGCGCTCCTCGTCCTGCTTGGCGTGGACGAACTCCAGGATGTCCGGGTGCCACACCTTGAGCGTCTGCATGATCGCGGCGCGGCGCGTCTTGCCGCCGGACTTGATCGTGCCGCCGGTCGCGTCCTGCACCTTCATGAAGCTCACCGGACCCGACGGCTGGCCGCCGCCGGAGAGCTTCTCGTGGGACGAACGCAGCGCGGACCAGTCCGCCCCGACGCCGGACCCGAACTTGAACAGCCGGGCGCTCTCGCCCATCAGCTTCCAGATGTCGTCGACGGAGTCCTGGACCGAGATGATGAAGCAGGCCGAGCCCTGCGGCCGCTCGTACGGGTCGACCGGCACGATCTGGCCGAACGTGGCCGAGGCCGTGTCGAGGTCGACGGCCGAGATCGTCTTGCCGCCCGAGTCGCGCACGCCGTACTGCGCGTGGAGGCCGACGTTGAACCAGACGGGGCTGTTGAACGCGCCGACCTGGTTCGTGCAGAGCCACGTGAGCTCGTCGTAGAACGTCTCCGCATCCGCCTCGGAGGCGAAGTACGCGCCGGCCTTGCCCCAGTCCGCGATCGTGCGGGTGACGCGGTGAACGAGCTGGCGGAGGCTGTACTCGCGCTGGCCGCCGCCAGCGTCCGCCGAGGCGGGCGTGCCGTTGCCGCGGCCGAGGTCGCCGTAGAAGTACTTCGACGCGACGACGTTGACCGCGAGCGGGCTCCACGTGTCCGGGAACTCGACGCCGAGCTGCTCGAAGATGGCCTCGCCGGTGTGGTTGCGGATCGCCGCGTCGCGGGTCGTCCAGGTGACGCTGTCGAACGGGTTCTGGCCGTCGGTCGAAAACACGCGGGGAATGCGGAGGCCGGACGAAGTGGCCGGGGCCTTGGCGGTGGCCATGGCGGGGGGGGCTGCGCGGATCTTGGATCCGCGGGGGGAAGCAGAACCGGCGGGCCGCGGGGGATCGGCGCGTCGGGGGATGCCCGGCCGGGTGGGCGGCCAGCGACGAGGTGGGATCCCCCGAGGGGATGCGGACCGGTCGCGGCGGACGGCGCGGGAGAACCAATTAAGGGGCCACGCCGCTGTGTCGCAAGGGCCTTCCGTCCACGCGTTGTCCACAACCGGGACAGCGCCCATGCGCGAGGTTGTACACGGCGGTAGCGACGCCCAGAATCGTACAATCGCCCAAATCAATACGCCGGATAATCCGTTATGCAATGTTGTCCACGTGACGCCAACGTCGTGGACAACGGTTCGGTGGCCTCCGGCGTCCCGCCTCAACCCGGTATTTCGATCTCCCGAAACGCATAACGGACGCTCGACCGCAGGGCGGCGAGGCATCCGTTATGCATGTGGGACGGGTGCGGGCGACGGCGAACGCTTCACAAGCCTCCTGATCGCCGGCACGTCCTGAAGCGCCGGTGCTTCTGTGCCATCGAACGGGCCCGTCGCACGGGTGGCCTAGAAGTCGTCGTCGAGGCCGCCGAGGCCCAGTTCGTCGTCGTCGTCGAGGCCGCCCAGTTCCTCGGCGAGGTCGTCATCGTCAAGCACGAGGTCGTCGTCGTCGAGCACGAGGTCGTCGTCCTCGATGGTCTCATCGAGGTCGCCCGTTTCCAGGTCGTCGTCGTCGAGGTCGGGGTCGGCGGAGAGGCGGATCGGGGTGGCGTCCATGACCGTCGTCGGGTGGGGTGTGAGTGGGGCGAAGTTCGACGCGCCGCCGGGACGGATCAAGAGGTGCCAGCACGTTCTCGGCCCGCAGACCGGCTGAGATGCCGTGAAAGGGGCGCGAACGCGAACGGCGGAGGCTCCCCGCGGCCAGTCCCCGCCTGCCCGGCCGTACCTTTGGGACCTGATCTGCCCGACCGCTATGTTCGACGACCGCAGCGCGTATCCGCACCCCGACGAGTTCAAGGTGATGCGCCCCGAGTACTCCGACCCCGAGGACGAGGGCGACGACGTCATCGCCATCATCCAGATCCCGCCCTTCCGCGTCGTCGGCTACTCGGCGACGCGCCCCGGCGCGCGGCGCGCGGCCCTCTACGACGCCGCGAAGACGTACCGCACGTACCACCCGAGCTACCGCATGGACAGCCCGTACCCCGACGAGTTCGAGGACGCCAACGGGACCAAGTGGGCGCGCGTGCGGGCCTCCCAGCGCGACGCGCTCGGCGACTACACGTTCGAGGACGCAGACGGCGAGGACTCGGCCGACATCGAGCAGATGCTCCAGTGGGACGTCCGCCCGGTTCCGGTCTACGAGGACGAAGACGACGCCCCGGCGGAGACGCAGTCGCCGGGTGAACCCGGTCCGGACGCCTGAGCGCGCCGCGGTTCCGCACCACGCACGCCGTGCCCTCCGCCGGGGCACGGCGTTTTCTTTGAGCTCCTGCCACGCCCACCGATGTTCCTGCCTCGTCTCGCCCTCGTCGCCCTGCTCGCCCTCGCCGGGTCCGGCTGCGTGCCCCTCGCCACGACCGCCGCCTCGACGCCGACGGGCCAGGCCGCGCTCGGCCGCGCCGTCGACGCGGCGCTCGCTCGCGCCGGCCTCGCCGCGAG
>JANPJI010000171.1:0-5595 GCA_031425425.1 Rubricoccaceae bacterium | reverse complement strand
GAGCAGGCCGGTCACGGCGAGGGCGGGGACGGTCGCCGCCCCGAAGACGGCCATCGTGAGGGCCCCGTGCCCGGCGCTGCCGGACGCCGCTGCCGTGGCGAGCATGCCGTAGACGAGCCCGCACGGCAGGAGCCCGTTGAGCGCGCCGAGGGCCAGGAGCGCGCCCGGCCGGCCCGACCCGACGAGCCGACCGATCACGGGTCCGAGCCTCCCGGCGACGCGTGCGAGGAGTGGAGACCGCCCCCATGCGACGCCGCACAGCGCGAGCCCGGCCGCGACGAGCACGACGCCGAGCCCTATCCCGAGCAGGCCCTGGAGCCCGGCCAGGACGTCGCCGAGGAGGCCGCCGGCGAGCCCCGCGACCGACCCGAGGGCGACGTACGACGCCGTCTTGCCGGCGAAGTACGCCCCCAGCCGGCCCGCGGCCGGACCCGGCGCGCCCACGCCGAGCAGGGCCACGAACCCCCCGCACATCCCGACGCAGTGGGCGCTTCCGAGGAGGCCGATGACGAAGACGGCGGTGAGGTCGAGCAAGCGGGGGAGGAGGGCGTCGCGCCAAGGTCCGCCCCGCCCCGCGGCGTCGCGAGGGGCAGGTGGCGGAGACGTATGGCGGCGCGGCCCGTGTGTGGCTGTGGGGGTATCCCCGGCAGAGACGGGGGCCGCGCCCCGCGAGCGGTGTAAGAGCTCGAGACGCCGCGCCGCGGACGACGTTACCGAGCACGCGGCGCGCGCGCGCGCGCCGCGTCGGTGGACATGCACCCGCCGCCGGCCGCTCCCCCGCCGCTGGCGGTCGCGATGTAGCCGGCCGTGAAAGGGATCGGCCCGCGTTGGCCTCGTACGCCCACCCAGACCCCTACCCGGCCGTCACCGAGGACGCCGAGATGACGCGGAGGCTGCTCGAGCAGTAGGTCGTCCTGGTTCCTGCCGGATCTGCTTCCGGACGGGGGACGATCGTGCCGGGATCGGCCCGGGGTCCGGAATGGGCACCGTGGTGTGGGAGGGTCCTCCGGCCGTAACCGGGCTCACCCCTGCCCGAACCCGGCTGGGCTCGCGGAACCTCTCTCCGCTGACCGCCCCGATGCCGTGCAGCCCGGCATCGGGGCGTCGTCGTGTAGGGCCGTCGCGCTGCCTTCCCCCATTCTTTGCGGCTCCCGGCCAGCCGGCCGGCGTACCCTCTGCGGTTCCACCCCCGCTCCGACCCATGGCGATCAAGACCCTCGACACGACCAAGCTGGCCGCCGAGACCGGCAACCTCTACGAGACCGTCGCCGTGCTCTCCCGCCGGGCCACGCAGATCTCGACCAAGGTCAAGCAGGAGCTGGACTCCAAGCTGGTCTACTTCGAGGACCTCTCGCTGGACCCCGCCGAGGAGATGCGCTCGAACGAGGACCAGCTCCGGATCTCGCTCGAGTACGAGCGCAAGGCGAAGCCGACGGCCATCGCCATCGAGGAGATCGAGACGGGCGAGCTGTACTTCCGCAACCCGTCCCCGGCCGACCCCACGGCCGAGCAGGGCGCGTAGCCCGGTGGCGCTCGCCGGAGCCCGCGTCGTCCTCGGCGTCTCGGGGAGCATCGCGGCTTACAAGGCCGCCGAGGTCGTGCGCGCGCTCGGGCGCGCCGGGGCCGAGGTCCAGCCTGTGATGACGGCCGCGGCGACGCGCTTCATCCCGGCCCTCACCCTGTCCACGCTCGCCGGCCGCGAGGCGCTCGTCGAGCTGTTCCCGGAGGGCGACCGCGGCGCGGCGGACCCCGGAGCCGCTGCCGGCGCATGGACGAAGCACGTCGAGCTGGGCCTGTGGGCGGACGCCGTCGTCGTCGCCCCGGCGACGGCGCAGACGCTCGCGAGCCTCGCGCACGGCTTCTGCGACTCCCTCCTGGCCGCCGTCGTCCTCTCGGCGCGGTGCCCGGTGATGGTCGCCCCGGCGATGGACCACGACATGTGGCTCCACCCCGCCACTCAGCGCAACGTAGAGCGGCTCCGCCAGGATGGCGTCACCGTCGTCGAGCCCGCCTCGGGGCCGCTCGCGAGCGGGCTCGTCGGGCAGGGCCGCCTGCCGGAGCCGGACGACCTCGTGGCCGAGATCGACCGCTGGCTCGGCGAGGCGCGCGCCCGGACCGGCGCGCTCGCCGGCACCACCGTCCTCGTCACGGCCGGGCCGACGCGCGAGGCCGTCGACCCGGTCCGCTTCCTCTCGAACGGGTCGACCGGCACGATGGGCTTCGAGATCGCCGCCGCCGCCGCGCGCCGCGGCGCGGCCGTGACGCTCCTCGCTGGCCCCGTCGCCCTCCCGACGCCGCCGGGCGTCGAGCGCGTCGACGTCGTCACGGCCGACGACCTGTTGCGCGAAGCCCTCGCCCATGCCGATGCCGACCTCGTCGTGGCGGCGGCCGCTGTGGCGGACTACGCCCCGGCGGATCCGTCGGACCGGAAGGTGGCCAAGACGGACGGCGACCTGACGCTGCACCTGCGCCGCACGCCGGACGTCCTCGCCGCGCTCGGCGCGCAGAAGCGCGCGGGCCAGACGCTCGTCGGCTTCGCCCTTGAGACCCACGACGGCGAGGCGCACGCGCGCGCCAAGCTCGCCCGCAAGCACCTCGACTGGATCGCGCTCAACGCGGCCTCCACGCCGGGCGAAGGGTTCGGCACGGGCACAAACCGCCTCACGCTCCTCGCGGCCGACGGCCGCCGCGTCGAGATCCCGACCGCCTCGAAGCGGACCGTCGCCGAGGCGTTCCTCGACGCGGTCGCTCCGTGACGCGCGCGGTCCTCTTCACGGTTGCCCTGCTCGCCGCCGGCTGTATGACCGACCCGACGACTGCACCGGACACGCCCGGTGCCCTCCGGTTTCTCGCTCTCGGCGACTCGTACACGATCGGCGAAGGCGTGCCCGAACCGGACCGCTGGCCGGTCCAACTCGCCGCAGGACTCCGGGCCAGCGGGCTTGATGTGGCCGACCCGGAGATCATCGCACAGACGGGGTGGACCGTCTCCGACCTCGGCCGGGGCATCGACGCCGCAGACCCGCAGGGGCCGTACCGGCTCGTGACACTCCTCATCGGCGTGAACGACCAGTACCAGGGCGTCCCCGTCGGGTTTTACCGGCCTGCGTTCCGGGCCAGCCTCGCCCGGGCGGTCGGGTTCGCAGGTGGCGAGGCGAGCCGCGTCGTCGTCGTGTCGATCCCCGACTGGGGCGTGACGCCGTTCGCTGCGCGGTCCCCTGCGGGGGTCGCCGAGGGCCGCGACCGCGCGCAGATCGCCGCCGAGCTCGACGCCTACAACGCCGAGAGCCGCGCCGAGACCGCCGCCGCCGGCGCGCACTGGGTGGATGTCTCGGCCGTGTCGCGCGAACGCGGGGCGACCGACGTGGTCGAGGACGGGCTCCACCCGTCTGGCGTGCTCTATGCCCGGTGGGCCGCTCACGCGCTCCCCGCAGCCCGCGCCGCGCTCGGCCGGTAGACGGCAGACGCGCCGCGTTTTCCTCCGGCGCTCACGTCGGGCCGCCGGGGCGCGCGGCTAGATTGCCCGGCCCTCTGGCCGCTCCTGCCTGTGCCCGATCCGACGCTCTCCGCCCGCGAGGCGCTCCGCGCGGCCCACGCCGTGCTCGCACTTCAGCAGCGGATCGTCGGACCCGTTCGGTACCTCTCCGGGGCCACGCCCGCCGCGCCGCAGCCCGCCGTCGTGCCGACGTCCGAGGCCCGTGCGTCGGAGCCCGCTGCGCCGGCCCTGGACGCTCCCCCGTCTGCCGAAGCTGCCGCCCGCCCCCTCACCGACCACCGTCTACCGGACTCCCCTGACGTGCCAGACCTCTTCGGTGCCCTCCCCGACCCCAGCCTGGACCCGGCCCTCTCGCCCTACGAGCGCATCGAAGCGCTCATCCCCGATGGCTCGCCGCTGCACGCGATGACCTCGCTCGGCGAGATCCGCGACTACCTCGCCGCGACCGTCCTCGTCCCCATCGACCGCGACCGCATCAACCCCGTCCTAGGCGTCGGCGACCCGAACGCGGACCTGATGGTGATCGGCGAGGCGCCGGGGGCCGACGAGGACCGCCTCGGCGAGCCGTTCGTCGGGCGCTCGGGGCAGCTGCTCGACAAGATCCTCGAAGCCGTGCTCTTCAAGCGCGAGGACGTGTACATCACCAACATCCTCAAGAGCCGGCCGCCGGGCAACCGCGACCCGCTCCCCGAGGAGGTCGCCGCGCACATCCCGATCCTGTACAAGCAGATCGCGCTCGTCCGGCCTAAGATCCTGCTCGCCGTCGGCAAGAGCGCCGGCAACGGCCTACTCGGCAAGACGGCCTCGCTCGCCAACCTCCGCGGCGCGTTCCAGGACTTTTACGGCCTCCCGATGATCGTCACGTACCACCCGGCCGCACTCCTCCGCAACCCGCAGTGGAAGCGCCCAACGTGGGAGGACGTGAAGCTGCTCCGGACCCGGTACGACCAGCTGGTGGGCCAGCCGGGAGCGGGAAGCGAGCCGGGCGAACCCGCCGGGCCAGCCCGGACCTGAGCCGGGGCAATGCCCCCTGACCCGCCTCTTGCCTCCTGTCTTTCCCCGCTGGCCGCTCCCGGCTCCCCGCTCCCCACATGGACGACGACTTCGCGCAACGCCCGCTCCGCATCGACGAGTCCGGGCCGGAGATCCCGTTCGCCAAGATGACCGGCGGCCGGCGGCCGGCCAACGTCGTCTCGCTGCGCGAGGGCGCCGGCCGGATGCCGCCGCAGGCCGTCGACGTGGAGCAGGCCGTGCTCGGGGCCGTGCTCATCGAGCGCGACGCGATCCCGAAGGCCATCGAAATCCTCCCCGCGGACGCGTTCTACGACGGCCGGCACCAGAAAATCTATGAGGCCGTCGAGGCGCTCTTCGAGCGCGGCCACCCCGTCGACCTCATCACGCTCTCCGAGGAGCTCAAGCGCCGCGGCGACTACGAGGCCATCGGCGGCTACTACCTCGCCGAGTTGACGACGCGTGTGGCGAGCGCCGCCAACGTCGAGTACCACGCGCGCATCATCGCCGAGAAGAGCCTGCTCCGCAAGCTCATCACGACCATGACGGGCGTCGTCGGGCAGGCCTTCGACCCGACCACGGACGCCTTCGACCTCCTGGACGAGGCCGAGCGGCAGATCTTTGCCATCACCGAGAGCCAGCTCCGCAAGGGCGTCGTCGGCATCGACTCGGTGATGATGACGACCGTGCAGCACCTCGAGGCGATCCACGGACGCGAGGGCGGCATCACGGGCGTCCCATCCGGCTTCACGAGCCTGGACAACATGACGGGCGGCTGGCAGCCGTCGGACATGGTGATCGTCGCGGCTCGGCCCTCCATGGGCAAAACTGCCTTCAGTCTTGCGCTCACACGGAACGCGGCATTGCACCCGCAGAAGCCGTGCGGCGTGGCCTACTTCTCGCTCGAAATGAGCGCTCAGCAGCTCGCGCAGCGCCTGCTCACGAGTGAGGCGCGCGTCGACGCGCAGAAGGCGCGCACGGGCCGCCTCCACGACGACGACTGGCCCAAGCTGGCCCGGGCGGCCGGCAAGCTCTCGTCCGCCCCCATCTTCATCGACGACACGCCCGCGCTCGGCATCCTCGAGCTG
>JANPJI010000170.1:0-8493 GCA_031425425.1 Rubricoccaceae bacterium | reverse complement strand
AGCGCCGACGAGGAGAGCCAAAACTGCGAAGGCGGCGGAGAAGAGTTCGTTCCGGACGTACACGCTCATCGCCAGCGCTGCGAGAGTGCCGACAGCGCCGGTGAGCGACTTCAGCATCGTAGAGGACGGCACCGTCACTCTTCCCACCGACGGGCCATCAAACTGCCGGCCTCCTCGGGTCCCGCCTCGTCGGGCGGGTTGAGGGCGTAGAAGGCGCGGAGGGCATCGTACAGCTCCGGGTGCCGCGCGCGGAGGCGGGCCGGGCGCTCGAAGAACTGCTCCGTCGCGACGGCGAACAGCTCGGCGCGGTCGTGGGCTGCGTAGGCCCGGAGCACGCTCCGGCCGCCGGCCGCCTTGCGCATCTCGTCGCGGGCGAGCCGCGCCCAGGCGTCCACCGACCCGCGGTCGAGGAATGTCGGGAGGCCGTCGGCGCCGGTCCCGTCGAGGTAGAAGAGGTGCGCGAGCTCGTGCAGGACGACGTTCGAGCCGTCCGCCCGCCCCCAGCCCGCCACGACGGCGGCGGCGGAGAGCACGACCGGCCCCTGGGCGTGGACCATCCCGTCGTAGACGCCCGCCTCCTCGTCGCCGTACGCCTCGTCGAACGTGCTCGGGACGAACAGGACGGTCCGTCCGAGCGGCAGCTCCCAG
Organism: Rubricoccaceae bacterium; assembly: GCA_031425425.1. Classification (GTDB taxonomy): domain Bacteria; phylum Bacteroidota; class Rhodothermia; order Rhodothermales; family Rubricoccaceae; genus DASVSE01. Next base: position 7,845 of record JANPJI010000170.1, on the reverse strand, counting down.
TCCGGCCGGCCGTGGAGCAGCGTCGCGCCGCCCGCGGCAACGGCGAGGCGCAGCGTGTCCGTCAGGTCCACGCCGTCGACCGCCTCGAATCGGAGGTCGGCGAGTAAAAACCGGACGTCGCGCTCGAAGCGGGCGCGGCCCGCGGCGTCGGCAGCGGCGTAAACAGCGGCGTGCTCGACCAGCCACGACCGCTGCGCTTCGGGGAGAGCGGTCCGGGCGAGGCGCAGGCGGCGGAGCGGGCGGCGGAGCGCGACCGCCGCCACGCTCCCCCAGATCGCCACGCCGACACCCGCGCCCACGGCCGCCCCGCCGAGGCGGAACGCCGCGAGGCCCAGCAGGAGCGCCGGCAGCACGCCCCACAGGAGCGGCACGACGAGAGCGGACGGTCGGACGGCGCGCACGGATATTCGGGTGCGGGGGGAACGGGCCGCGCGCGGAGAGTTTACCGCCCCGGTGGCGTAGCCTCCCGGCCGCGAGACCCGCGTCGCGGCGCCTGCGGGATCCCGGTCTCGATTGGCCAGTTGCAATAACGGAAAACAGACACCCTTCTTCGATGACCTCCCCCCTCCTGCATCTCGACGCCGACAGCCCGCCCGGCGACGACCCCGAGCAGTCCATCCCGCTCCTCACGCCCGATGAGGAGCAGGCGATGACCGCGGCCAGCCTGCCCGAGACGCTCCCCGTGCTCGCGCTTCGCAACACGGTCCTCTTCCCCGGCGTGGTCCTCCCGATCACGGTCGGCCGCGACGCCTCGCTGAAGCTCGTCAAGGACGCGTATGCCGGCGACCGCCTCGTCGCCGTCGTCGCCCAGAAGCGGTCCGACGTCGAGACGCCCGGACCCGACGACCTTTTCCTCGCCGGCACCGCCGCGACGATCCTCAAGCTCATCAAGATGCCCGACGGGTCGGTCAGCATCGTCATCCAGGGCAAGCGGCGCATCCACGTCGAGGCGTACACGCAGACCGAGCCGTACCTGCGCGCGAGCGTCACGGCGGTGGACGAGGAGGCGGCCGAGCAGGGCGACCCGGCCGAGCTCTCGGCGCGCGTGCGCCAGATCAAGGAGCTGGCCGTCCAGATCGTCAACCTCTCGCCGAACCTGCCCTCGGAGGCGGCCTACGCGATTCAGAACATCGAGAGCGCGCGCTTCCTCGTCCACTACATCACGTCCAACCTCCAGATCGAGGTCCAGAAAAAGCAGGAGTTGCTGGAGACGCGCCCGCTGCTCGACCGTGCGCAGCTCGTGCTGGGCTACCTCGAACAGGAGATCCGCGTGCTGGAGATCTCCGAGGAGATCCGGAGCAAGGTCAAGACGGACGTGGACCAGCAGCAGCGCGAGTTCTTCCTCCGGCAGCAGCTCAAGACGATCCAGGACGAGCTGGGCGAGACCGAGGGCTCGTCGGCGGACGCGAACGAGCTGCGGACCAAGCTCGCCGACAAGAAGGCGGACCTGCCGGACGCCGTCCGCGAGACGGTCGAGAAGGAGCTCACCAAGCTCGCCCGGACGAACCCGGCGAGCCCCGAGTACAGCGTCGTCCGCAACTACGCCGAGACGATCCTGGACCTCCCCTGGAACCACGTCTCCGAGGACTCGATCGACATCGCCCGAGCAGAGGCGGTTCTCGACGAGGACCACTACGGGCTCGGCGACGTCAAGCGCCGCATCCTCGAGTACCTGGCCGTGCTCAAGCTCAAGGGCGACCTGAAAGCGCCCATCCTGTGCTTCTACGGGCCGCCGGGCGTGGGCAAGACGAGCCTCGGCAAGAGCATCGCCCGAGCCGTCGGGCGCGAGTTCCAGCGCATCTCGCTCGGCGGCGTCCGCGACGAGGCCGAAATCCGCGGCCACCGGCGGACCTACATCGGGGCGCTCCCCGGCCGCATCGTGCAGGGCCTCAAGCGCGCCGGAACGTCCAACCCGGTCTTCATGCTGGACGAGATCGACAAGCTCGGGCAGGACTTCCGCGGCGACCCCGGCTCGGCCCTCCTCGAAGTCCTCGACCCCGAGCAGAACGACACCTTCAACGACCACTACCTCGAACTGGACTACGACCTCTCGCGGGTCATGTTCATCGCGACGGCCAACTCGCTGGACACGATCCCCGGCCCGCTCCGGGACCGTATGGAGATCATCGAGCTCAACGGCTACACGGCGTCTGAGAAGCTCGCCATCGCGCGGACGTACCTCGTCCCGCGCCAGCTCGAACGCAACGGCCTCACGGACGCCCAGTTCTCGATCACCGACGAGGCGCTCCTGCTGCTCGTCGAGGGCTACACGCGCGAGTCCGGCGTCCGCCAGCTCGAACGAACCATCGGGTCGGTCATCCGCAACGTCGCCAAGACGGTCGCGATGGAGGAAGCCGAGAGCGGGTCCGTTACGGCGGACACCGTGGACGACGCCCTCGGCGCGCGCAAGTTCTACAACGACGTCGCCGAGCGGACCGAGGTGCCGGGCGTCGCGACGGGGCTCGCGTGGACGCCCGTCGGCGGGGACATCCTCTTTATCGAGGCCTCGCTGAACCGCGGCTCGGGCAAGATGACGATCACGGGCAAGCTCGGCGACGTGATGCGCGAGAGCGCCCAGGCGGCGTCCTCGTGGGTGCGGTCCCACGCCGAGGCGCTCGGCATCCCGCAGGAGGCCTTCACGCACTTCGACCTCCACGTGCACGTCCCGGCCGGAGCCATCCCCAAAGACGGCCCCTCGGCGGGCGTGGCCATGACAGCCGCCTTGGCGAGCATCTACACGCGCCGCCGCGTGCGCCACGACGTGGCGATGACGGGCGAGATCACGCTCCGCGGGCTTGTCCTGCCGGTCGGCGGGATAAAAGAGAAGGTGCTCGCCGCGCGCCGGGCGGGCATCACGTGCGTCGTCCTGCCGGACCGCAACCGGGCCGACGTCGAGGAGATCAAGGACGAGACCATCGAGGGCCTCGACGTGCAGTACGTCAAGCGCATCGACGAGGCGCTCGGGCTGCTCCTCGAACCCGAGGCGATGGAGGACCCGAAGGCCCTGTTCCACATCCCGGACAGCGAGAAGCGGACGGCACCCGCGCCCGAGGCGTCTGTCGTGGTCGTGTCGGACGGAGCGGCGGAGCCCGCGATGCGCTGAGAACCGCCCGACGCAGTCACTCGGATGGCGCCGCGCGCAGCAGGGCGAGGATCAGAGGCGTCACGTCGAGCTGCGTCGGGGTCTCGCCGACGGCGGCGGTCATCGAGGCGCGGAGGCTCTCGCCCGAGCGCACCGGGTGCGCGAGCACGAGCGGGATCGTCGAGTCCTGCGTGCTCGGGCGGCCGTGGCCCGAGCGCCGCGGCGAGCCGAAGTAGAACCGGGAGTCGATCGGCTGGTCGGGGCCGCCGCGCGCGAGCAGCATCACGTCGCCGGCGAGGTGGCCGTAAGGGCCGTCGGTGAGCCAGCCGAGGCGCCGGTCGAGGGCGAGAAGGTCCGGCCGGCGGGTCGCCTCCAGATAGTCCGGAATCGGCACGAGGCGGCCGGCGTCGTAGATCTGGAAGCGCGGCGAGGTCTGGCCGGACGGGTCCGAGACGCGCGCGAACACGAGGTCGACGGCTCCGAAGAGCGCCGAGGCCGCGTCGCGGTCGGCCGCGGCGAAGGCCCGCGCGACCGGCAGCACGTCGGCCTCCAGGCGCGGCGGGCGCGTCCAGTCGCACACGCCGTCGGGCGGGAGGCACGTCGAGCGGTCGGCGAGGAAGACGCTGGCGAAGGCCTCGTTGTAGGCGAGCGCGGCGTCGTAGGCCGACGTGTCGCGGCCGGTCGCGAACGGGCGCACGCGGTAGCCGAGGCTGTCGAGGATCGCGACCGGCTCGTCGGCGTCGCCGTCGCCGCCGAGGCTGTGGCGGTCGTCGGCGAGCGTCTCGGTGTGGCCGTGGTCCGACACGACGACGACGAAGAGGCTGTCGAGCGCGCCGCGGTCGCGGTAGAGGTCCAGGATGTCGCCGATGTAGTTGTCGACACGGTCGCGGAGGTAGGCCCGCTGCGCGTCCGCCCCGGCGTCGTGCGCGACGAGGTCCACGCCCGGGAGGTAGGCCACCTGGAGGTCCGGCACGCCGTGGCGGCGCATCGCCCGTCGGACGCCCGCGCGCGTGTCGTCGTCGAGCAGGCTGTAGACGGCAGCCGTGCTGCCGGCCACAAAATGCCCGATCCCGCGGACGACGTCGGCGAGGTCGCCGGGGTCCGGCACCGACAGCACGTCGGCCCCGCGGTGGACGAACCCGAGCGCGACGTGCGCGCGGACGTCAGCCTGCTCGAACAGCGTCGCCGTGCGGACGGCCTCGCCGAAGAAGTCGTCGGTGTAGATGCCGACGGTCTGGTAGGCGTTCTTGACCGACAGCGGGACCGGTGCCGACGACCGGAGGGTGTTCCGGTCGAACCACTCGTTGCCGGGGATGCCCGAGCGCGCGGGCGTCGCGCCGGTGAAGACGGCCGCCCAGCCCGCCGACGTCTCGGCCGGGAGGACGGACAGCACGCCGGGTGCCTCGACCGCGTGCGTCCACAGGTTGTCGCCGGCAGGCGGGCCGAGCAGGGCCGCGAGGCGCGGCATGTCGCCGGCCGCGAGCGCCTCGCGCAGACGCGCCTCGCCGACGCCGTCGAGCGCGACCACGAGCACGCGCGGGCCGCCGCGGACGGGCCGCAGCGGGTCCCGCAGGACCGTCTCGCCGCCCGAGACGAACAGCTCGCCGACGCGCCCGATCGTGCCGCAGCCGGACAGCATGACGAGGCCGAGCATCAGGGTCAGAAGGCGCACGAGGTCGCGGGGAGGGTGACAGGCCGGCCGTACGCGCGGACCGTGCCCGCGGCTTCCGGCCCGGGCCGCCCTCTGCAAGGCTTCACCGCCCGACCGGCGGCACGGTCGGCTACCGGACCCGCTCGAACGCCGCCGCGAACGCGTCGCGGTAGAGCGGGCTCAGCGGCAGGTCCTCCCCGTCGAGGTAGACCGTGTGCGGGTCGTAGGCGACGACGTGGGCCAGGTTGACGACGTACGACTTGCCCGTGCGGTGGAAGCCCGCCGGCAGGCGCGCCGCGAGCCCGCCGAGCGTCGACGCCGTCATGATCCGGCGGCCGGCGAGGTGGAGCATCGCGTAGTCCTTCATGCCCTGCACGTAGCGGATGTCGCCGAAGGCGACGCGGTACGTGCGGCGGTCGGCCCGGACGAGGAGCGCGCCGCCGACGCCGTCGGCGACCTCGCCCTCGGACGCCCGCACCATCGCGACGTAGGCCCGCGCCCGCTCGACGGCGCGGGCGAGGCGGTCCGCGCGGATCGGCTTCACGAGGTAGTCCAGCGCGTGCACGTCGTAGCTCTCGGCCGCGTAGCCGGCGTGGGCCGTCGTGAACACGACGAGGGCGCGGTCGAGGAGGGTCCGCGCGAAGTCGAGCCCGTTGCGCTCCGGCATCTGGATGTCGAGGAACACGACGTCGACCGGCGTGCCGCCGTCGAGGAACGCTTCGGCCGCGCGGGCAGACGGGAACGCGCCGTGCAGCGCGAGGCCGGGGACGTCGGCGAGCAGCCCGGCCAGCGCCTGCCGCGCGAGGGGCTCGTCGTCGACGAGGATGCACGTGAGCGGCGTCATCGGGGCGCGGAAAGGTCGAGCGTGATCCGGACGACGTATGCGCCCGGCGGCCGTTCGACGGCGACCGTGTGGCGGCCGGGGTAGAGCAGCTCCAGCCGGCGGCGGCCGTTCTCGAGCCCGAGCCCGCCGACGGGGTACACCGGCGCCACGGCCGGCACCGAGTTGGCGACGCGGACGGCGAGCGTCCGCCGCGCGGCGTCCACGGCGACGTCCACATGGACGAACGACGGACCCTCGGCCGTCGCGGAGTGCTTCACCGCGTTCTCGACGTACGGCATGAACAGGAACGGGGCCACGGCCGTCCCACCCGTCGCGCCCGACGGTTGCACCGCCACGTCGAAGTCGTCCCGGCGGATCTGTTCGAGCGCGAGCAGCTTGCGGACGTACTCGAGGTCCCGGAGCAGGGGCACGCGGTCGCCCTGCCCGTCGTAGAGCCCGTACCGGAGCACGTCGCCGAGGTCGGCGAGCACGCGGAGCGCCCGGTCGGGGTCGGACCGCACGAGCGCCTCGAGGTTGTTGAGCGTGTTGAACAGGAAGTGCGGCTGGAGCCGGCCTCGGACCGCGTCGAGCTCGGCGCGGAGGTGCCGCGCCTGCGTCTCCTGCAGCCGCGCGGCGTCGGCCGCCCACTGCCCGAACACCTGCACGCCGGCCGTCGCGCCGATGAACACGAGCGGCAGCAGCGCCGCGCTCGTGAAGCCGACGAGCGTCGGCGGCGCGGGCGGCACCCCGCCGGCCGCGGCGGCCCGCACGAGAAGCGCCTCGGCAACGGAGAACGTCGACACGAGCGCGAGCGCCGACGCGGCGTACGCCCACATCCGCCCGCGGACGAGCAGCCGCGGCACGAGCACGCGCGCGTGAACCCCGACGAGCCCGAACAGCACGGCGAACAGCCCGCCGTTGATCCACACCACGCCTGGCCCGAGCGCCTCACCCGCGGCCAGACGCTCGGCGGGTCCCTCGAACACGACGAACGCGAGCACCGCCCCGACGAGCCCGTACCGCAGCGCCCGCGCCCGCCGACCGACCACGAATGCGACGAGCGGGTGGCTCACCGAGACGCCTGGAGACGTCTCGGCGGTAGTCGCCCCGGCGAGGTGCGCCTCGGTCAACGATCGGTCGGCGGGTGGGCGCATGGCGGGTGCGGACAGACCGGAGGGTACGCCTCCACGTCCGGACGGCGGATTACAGGCGGATGCCGAGCTTGATCAGGTCCGCCATCGTCTTGCCGATGGAGAAGAACTGGTCCTCGCTCGACGGGTCCGTGTTGACGAAGACGATGGAGCCGACGCGCGTCGCCGGGTCGAAGAACATCAGCGTGAACACGCCGCGCTCGCCGCCTGCGTGGCCGACGATGTTCGGGAGCGCCGCGAGGCCGACCGACGCGGGGTAGTCGGCGGCGTTGATGCCGCTCCACGTCATCGCCTGCCGCTCGGCTCCGGGCACGGCCGGGTACTGCACGCGCAGCATCTCGGCGACGCTCTCGGGCCGCAGGATGCGGCGGCCCTCGAACGTGCCCCCGTTGATGACCGCGCGCAGGAACTTCGACAGGTCGTCGACGCTCGTCCGGAGCCCGCCGTCGGGGTAGTCGGGGAAGGTGTAGTGGCCGTAGGGCGTGCGCTCGGCGGAGTACGGCATCGCGAGCGCGGCCGGCGGGAGGTCGGCGAGGCGCCACGCGGTCCGGGTCATCCCGAGCGGCTCGAAGATGCGCGTCCGCGTGAGGTCGTCGAACGGGACGCCGGACGCCGCCTCGGCGACGTAGCCCAGCAGCGCGATGCCGAGGTTGGTGTACTGGTACGCCGTGCCGGGGGCGGCCGCGCTGTACGTCGAGGCGTCGTAGAGGTCGCCGCCGGGCACGAGCATGCTCGCGAGGAAGGCGTCGAGCGGCAGCGGCGAGTCCGCGCCGAACGTGTACAGGTCCGGGGAGACCACGTTGTAGTGCGCGTCCGTGATGCCGGACGTGTGGCTGAGCAGCATCCGGGCCGTGACGCCGGCGACGCCGGCGGGGCTCTCGACGCGGAACGGCAGGACCGTGTTGATGTCGGCGTCGAGGTCAATGCGGCCGTCCTCGACGAGCTGCATCACGGCCGCCGCGACGACCGTCTTGGACACCGACGCGATGAGGAACACCGACTCCGACGTGGCCGGCGCGCCGGTGGCGAGGTCGGCCTGGCCGACGCCGCCGGACCACACGAGGCGGTCGCCTTCGACGACGGCCGCGGCGAGGGCGACGGAGCCGGACGCCTCGAGCGCCTCGGCCATGTAGGGGTC
>JANPJI010000169.1:0-1708 GCA_031425425.1 Rubricoccaceae bacterium | reverse complement strand
CAACGCGCTCGGCTCGGACGAGCTGATCGGGATCGACAACATCCAGATCACGGGCCAGGTCATCACGGCGGGCGAGGGCACGCCGCAGAGCGGCCTCGCGATGGCCGTCGCCAACCCGGTCCGCGGCACCGTGGCGGTCCGCTTCTCCGTCGCCGAGGCGGCCGACGCCACGCTGGCGCTCTACGACGTGCTCGGCCGCCGCGTGGCCGTCCTCGCCGAGGGCGCCGCGACCGGCGCGCAGACGGCGACGCTGGCCACGGCGGGCCTCGCGCCGGGCGCGTACGTGCTGCGTCTCGACGCCGGCGGCCGGTCGCTCACGCAGGTCGTCTCGGTCGTCCGCTAGCCCCGGCTGGCCGGCGGTTCTGGCGGGGCGTCTCCTTCGGGTGCCGCCCCGCCGTGCGTTAGGGCCGCCCCGCTCGGGACCCGCCCGGCGGGCGTCTCGTTGAACTGACATCCCGCGGGCCGCTCCCGCCGTTGTCGTTCTTTCTTCCACGACCATGCGCGTTTCTACCCTTCGCCGAGCGGCCCTCCCGCTCGTCGCCCTCGTCCTGCTCGCCTCCGCGGCGTCGGCCCAGACGTTCCGGGCCACCCTCTCCGGGGCCAGCGAGCGCCCGACGCCCAACACGTCCACCGCGACCGGCTTCACGCGGGCGACGCTCACCGGCAGCACGCTCGTCGTGACCGGCTCGTTCGCCGGCCTGACGGGCAACTACTCGATGTCGCACCTGCACCTCGGCGGCCCCGACGTGGCCGGGCCGGTGGCCTTCGGCCTCACGCCGGCGGTGAGCGCAGACCAGCGCGGCGGGACGTTCGCCGCCGCGGCCAACACGTTCACGCTCACGCCGGCCCAGGTGACGGCGCTCCAGACCAACGGCATCTACACCAACGTCCACTCGGCGGCCTTCCCCGGCGGCGAGATCCGCGGCCAGCAGCTGCCGCTGACGACCATCGCCGAGGCGCGCGCGGCCGGCGTCGGCGCGACGGTCACGGTCCAGGGCACGGTGTCGCGCGCCAAGGGAGCGTTCGCGCAGATTCAGGACGAGACGGCCGGCCTCTCGATCCGCCAGACGTCGGGGGCCTTCTTCGACGCCGTCGCGGCCGGAACGGTCGGGCCTGGCACGACGATCACCGTCACCGGCGTCCTGTCGCAGTTCCGCGGGCTCCTCCAGATCAACGCCGCCGAGTTCACGTCGTTCACCGTCGACGCGCAGGGCGCGCCCCCGGTGCGGCAGGTCGTCACGCTGGCCCAGATCGAGGCCAACGGCGAGCAGTACGAGAGCGAGCTCGTCCTCGTGCGCAACCTCACCGTCACCGGGCCGAGCCCGTTCACGGCCGCCACGAACTACGCCGTCACGGACGCCTCGTCGACCACCAACGCCGTGTCGCTGCGCATCGTCGGGGCCAACGACACCGACGTCGACGGCGTCGCGGTGCCCACCCCGACGGCGGACATCACGGGCGTCATCGGCCAGTTCGACACGGCCACGCCGGCGACGGTCGGCTACCAGCTCCAGCCGATCCTCGCCTCGGACGTCGCCCCCGGCGGCTCGACCGCGGGCGAGGGCGCGCCGACGGGCGGCCTCGCGATGGCCGTCGCCAACCCGGTCCGCGGCACCGTGGCGGTCCGGTTCTCCGTCGCCGAGGCGGCCGACGCCACGCTGGCGCTCTACGACGTGCTCGGCCGCCGCGTGGCCGTCCTCGCCGAGGG
>JANPJI010000168.1:0-2973 GCA_031425425.1 Rubricoccaceae bacterium | reverse complement strand
AACGAGGCGTTCCTCACGGGCGAGTCCCGGCTCGTCGAGAAGGCCGTCGGGGCCGAGGTCGTCGCCGGGTCGGTCAACGGCGAGGGCGCGCTCACGGTCGCCGTCACGCGGACGGGCGAGCGGACGACGCTCTCGCAGATCCGCCGGCTCGTCGAGGAGGCGCAGGGCTCGCGGAGCCGGTTCCAGAACCTCGCCGACCGCGCCGCCGGCTGGCTCTTCACCATCGCCCTCGTGTCGGGCGTTGCCACGTTCGCGGCGTGGTTGCTGCTCGGCGCGGCGCTGGACTACGCCGTCATCCGGGCCGTGACCGTCCTCGTGATGGCGTGCCCGCACGCGCTCGGGCTCGCGATCCCGCTCGTCGTCGTGAACGGGACGGCGCTCGCGGCCAAGCACGGGCTGCTCGTCCGCAACCGCGAGGCCTTCGAGCGCGCCCGCGACGTCCGCGTCGTCGCCTTCGACAAGACGGGGACGCTGACCGAGGGCCGCCACGGCCTCCGCGCCGTCTACGCCGACCCGGCCGGAGGTGGGCCGTCCGAGGACGCCGCGCTCCGGCTCGCCGCAGCGCTCGAAGCGCGGAGCGAGCACCCGCTCGGAGCGGCCATCGTCGACGAGGCCGAGCGGCGCGGGCTCGCCGTGCCGCCCGTCGAGGAGTTCGAGGTCGCAGCCGGGCGCGGCGTCTCCGGGACCGTCGAGGGCACGGCGTACCGGATCGGTCGGCCCGAGTGGGCAGAGGAGACCGGCGCGGCGTTCCCGGACGCGCTCAAGGCTGGCCTCGCCGAGGCCGAGGGGCGCGGCGAGGGCGTCGTCGCGCTCATGGACGGGGCGCGCGTGCTGGCCCTGTTCGCGCTCGCCGACCGGGTCCGCGAGAGCGCCCGCGAGGCCGTGGCTCGGTTGAAAGCCGAAGGCGTCGAGGCGGTCATGATCACCGGGGACGCCGAGGCCGTCGCGCAGACGGTCGCATTGGAACTCGGGCTCACGCGCTACCACGCCCGCGTGCTCCCGGCCGACAAGGCGGCGCTCATCCGAACGCTCCGCGAGGGCGGCCCCGTCGCGTTCGTCGGGGACGGAATCAACGACGCGCCCGCGCTCCTCGAAGCCGACCTCGGCGTGGCCATCGGGGCCGGGACGAACGTGGCGATCGAGTCGGCCGACGTCGTGCTGGTGAAGAGCGACCCGCTGGACGTCGTGCGGGCGCTCGCGCTCTCCAGAGCGACGTACCGCAAGATGGTCCAGAACCTGTTCTGGGCGACGGGCTACAACGTCGTCGCGCTCCCGCTCGCGGCCGGTGTGGCGGCCCCGTGGGGCGTCGTGCTCTCGCCGGCCGTCGGGGCCGTGTTCATGACGGCCTCGACGGTGATCGTGGCCGTCAACGCCGTCCTCCTCCGCCGGACCCGCCTCGACTGAACCCGCGTCTGCCCGTGCCCGGTGATCGACCTCCCTCGTCGAATGGCACCGCGAGCCGTGCGCTCTGGATCACGTCCGGCGGCGCGACGCAGTTCGTCGCCCTCCGGGGACGAGGGCGCGTGCCCGTTCTGATGGTCCACGGCGGTCCCGGCGCCTCGCTCCTCCCGTTCGCGCGCGAGATCGCGCGCACCACCCGACTCGAAGACGACTTCGCGCTGGCGTACTGGGAGCAGCGGGGGACGGGCCGCTCGCGCGGCCGGCTCCGCGAGCGCGACCTCACGCTGGATCAGATCGTCGCCGACTGCGTCGCGGTCGCGGAGACCATCCGCGACCGGTTTGGGCGGCCGCAGGTGCTCATCGGTCACTCGTGGGGGAGCGCCGTCGGGCTTCTCGCCGCCGTTCGCCGCCCCGACCTTTTCGCCGCGTTCCTCGGCGTCGGGCAGGTCGTGTGCGTCGCCGAGGGGGAGCGGATCTCGTACGAGTGGGCCTGCGCGCGCGCCCGTCAGTCCGGCGACCGGGCCGGACTCCGGGAGCTGCGCCGGATCGGACCGCCGCCCCACGACCACCGCGGGATGCTCCGCGAGCGGGCCGTCCTGGCGGCTCACGGCGGCGTGTGGCACGGCCACGGGGCGTGGGCGCTCGCCGTCGGCGACGTGTGGCGCGCGCTTCGGACGCCGGAGTACACGCTCCTCGACCTCGCGCGGCAGGTGGCCGACCCGTTCTTCTCGCTCCGCGCGCTCGTCGCGGAGAAGTACACGATCGACCTCTTCGAACAGGCCCCGCGCGTTGAGATCCCGGCATGGTTCATCGCGGGGGCTCACGACTGGACGACGCCGTCGGTCCTGGTCGAACGGTATGTGGCGGCTCTCGACGCCCCCCGGGGCACGCGTCTCGTCCGGTTCGAGCGCTCAGCGCACCTCCCGTTCCTGGAGGAGCCACAGGCGTTCGAGGCCGTCGTGCGCGAGGTCGCCGACATGGCGCGAGCAAGCCGGCCGTGAACCAGCGGACCGTCCCGTCCTGCTCCTCGTGGCCGCCGGCCCGGACGCCTCATGGCTAGGCACCCGTGAACGCTGTCGGTCGGCCGGCGTACTCCGGCACGCCTCCGTGTCACCCGCCCCCTGCCATGACCGCTATGTTCCGGACTGTCCTCGCCGTCGCTGCCCTTGCCATGTCCGCCTGCGGGTCAGGCGACGCGCCCGAGCCCCCGCCCGTCGCGGCTCGGATGGAGGGCGGCGTCCAGGTCGCCGAGATCGCCGTCGGGGCCGAGGGCTACAAGCCGGCGTCGGTCGCGCTCCGGGCGGGCGTCCCGGCGCGGCTCGTGTTCACGCGGACGAGCGACGACACCTGCGGGACGGAGGTCGGGTCCGAGGGGCTCGGGATCCCCGAGACGCGCCTCCCACTCGGGCAGGCCGTGCCCATCGAGTTCACGCCCGGCGAAGCCGGCCGCTACAGTTGCGCATGCGGTTGGGAATTGCTCATGGGGCCGGTCGTCGGCCGCTCGTGAGCGGACGACCGGCTACGCCCGGACGAAGCGGGCGAAGAGGAACTGCTGGTCGGCCCCCGACGGCG